>NZ_DAOMQT010000037.1:0-44014 GCF_035445465.1 Agriterribacter sp. | reverse complement strand
CGGGGTCTGCTCTCCACACAGTTGCCTGACTGTGAAGACCCCGTCGGGAAGAAAACTTGGTGAGCTGTAAAAGCTGCGAGGCATAAGGAGTAGGGTATAGGGCGTAGGGTATAGGGTATAGGGTTGGGAGGTGTATGTACTTAGCTGTGGTGCTGCTATTGCGCTCCTGTTGCGTCGCACGCTTGTACAACAACAACGCTATGCAGCTTCTGCCACGCTTCGGTTACCCACCCAAACAAGTCGGATGGGTAGGGTTTGCCAACCACGCTATTTGTTCTTATAATTCGCGCCGGGGTTTTCATCACCAGCCGTTGTGGGCTAGCTATGAAACCCTGGTGCTGAACGATTCCCCGGGGTCTGCTCTCCACACAGTTGCCTGACTGTGAAGACCCCGTCGGGAAGAAAAATTGGAAATATAGTAGTGCAACAGATTATTATACGAAAAACAAAAAAGGATTATTAGAAATAGTAAGCGTATATTGATAAAGATGTAGTAACAGCAAAGCACAGGTCTGGCTAAACACAAAGCAATACTACCAAACCTGCGCCAGTGCGGGACAATTTAAATGCACCCCATATGGAGATTAAAATTTGCCGTAGTATTGTTGTTATACTAGTTTTCTGCGGCAGTTGTATAAAAAATGTAAAAGAAGAAGACTTTGATGCTCGATACTGGGCAAAGAAGTACTGTAATTGCCTAAAGGAGAACAGAGAAAAATCGGATGCCTATAATGCTAGAATTATTTGTGATAGCAAGTTAAACCTCGAAAACAAATTTTTCAAAATTTATTCGGCTAGCGGGCTTTCTGGAAGTTATTTTAATTCTTTGCCAAAAGAAGTAAAGGATAGTGTTCTTGAATTTAATAGGGTGTTTAATATGTATTTGTTTGATTCTTGTAGGAGCTTTTTGTTAGACAATATGACCGAATCATCCGACAGTATAAGTGAGAACCCTTAACAAGTGCAAGTGGGATGTTTATATCTGAATAGAATAAATGAAAGTAGTAATGTAGATAACATCCAATATTTTTGTCCGCGTTGGTGTTCCCGGCAGCCGCGCCGTTGTTTGGTGTTTTCACCAACAACCGAAGCGTGGCAAAGCTTCATAGTGTTGTTACAGTACAAGCGAGCGTGGCAACAAAAGCTTAATAGCAGTACCACAGCTAAGTACATAAACTTCTCAACCCTATACCTTACTCCTTATGCCTTATGCCAAAACAGGGTATGCCAGCGGCGGCGGCCGGAGCATCAACAGATGAAAAATCCGGAAATACGCGCTTTGCATCACTACTACTCCCAAAATCCATAATATCTCCCCATCCAGTAAGCAAACAAATAATAAGTGCCTGTTTCTTCGGTTTCACCGCCACGGCCTGTATCCAGCCTTTTAGGGTTGGTATTCCAGCGCGATACACCACTTTCAGGTGTGGGTACAGGATGTACGGCCTGCTGCTTTCGTCCCCGGTCTGTAAGCGGGTCTTTCTGCAGATCCCAGCGGTGGCTGTTTTCCATGGTCCAATCTATAAGGTCAGGCGGGTATTGCTGCAATTCTTCCAATGCTATATCAAGATCGCAGTTTTTACCCAATAATGCACTGGCAATAACATTCCACACCGGCATGCGATCGTTGCGTACATTGCGCCAACTGCGTTCCAGACTTTGAATAAACCGGGTATGGTGAGGATCATTGCCGGAATACTTAAGCAATCCATAGTAAGGGAAAAAGTTGAGTATATCGTCGGAATGGCTGGTTTCAAACGGTCCAAATATTTTTGCCTGTACCGCATTGTTTGCGTACCCGTGTTTATCCACCAGGATACGATAGGCTTTTTCAAATTTTGGATTGCCGGTATAATGCAGGGCAGTTTTTAAAAATGAAAGTATCTGCAGTGAGTTCAGTCCCCGTTCATACATCCAGTTAGGAGAATGATTCAGGGAATCAGGATGCCAGATGCCCCAGCGGGTTGGCTTGCCATCAAAATCAATAAGGTGAAGATCGTTATCAACAATATGTGAAACAATTCGGTCCACCAGTTGTTTTACACGGAGCTTTTGCATGGTATCGGCAACAAGTTCGTAAAACAATGAAAGGGTAAACAGGTGACCTGTAATTTCATCAGAGCTCGTATCATCGAGCCATTGCCATTTGCCATCTTTAGAAAAATGCCAGCGTTTGGGATGTGGCGATCGCGATTGAACAACTTTATCTTCTGCCTTCGCGTATGAACGTGCGGGATAGCCTGGTATACCTGTAATGGTTTCCAGCCGTTCCAGGGCTTCAAAAGTACGAATGGCTTTTTCTTTCGCGTGTGCTTCTTTGGTAACTGCATAACGGAAACATTGCGCGGCCAGGTAGCAGGAAGTCCATAAACCATCATTGTCTTCGTTTTCAGTAAAGCTGGTAGCAATATTGCCGGGCACTGCCAGTTTTGAAATATTGATGAGCCCGCAGCGGTTGTGACGTTTGTCAATAACGGCTTCATAATGATCGGCTTTTCGCACGAGCGTTGTTTGTTCGTTTCGTATTTCACTGATACCTTCCGGCGTAGCGATCCATACTTTCCCCGGCTGCAGTATAAGCATATCGTTCACTTTTGAGGCTGGCAGCCACCTCCTCCCGTTATAGTAATGCCAGGCTGTATCCTTTTGTATGGCGCCTTTACGGGTTCCCAGCCAAAATTCCTTTTCATCAGTGCAAATACGGGTTACAGGTCCGTAAGGCAATCCATCGGTTGATTTCCACACCCAATGATCGCCGTTGGCGGCAATGCAACCCACCGATAGCGGGGAGCTGAAAATGATATCTGCTCCTTTGTTACAGGCAGCGAGCGCAAAATAGGTGCGGTGGTTCCCTTCTGCCATCAGGGTTTCATCAAGATTGGTCCATTTGCCGCCCTCACGGCGCCACAAGCCATTATTGGTAGCTACCCACAGGCGTTGCTGTGCATCGGCAATAATGTCGTTAACGGAAATATCTTTTAGTTGAGGCTGTGGCGTCCAACCGCCATTCCACGTGTATAGTCCACCGGTAGTACCCAGGTGTAAGGTTTGGTTATTTTCCCAATAAAGGCATTGTAAGGTATCGCGCCCGGCTTCGCCGGGCAGGGGAATGATTTTTCCCGCTTCGTTCTGAATTGTTTTTTGTGAAGCCAGCCAGAGATTGTTTTGTGCATCGGTAGTTGCCAGGCGCCAATAATCATTAACGGCTTTGCCCAACCATTTGCCATTGCTATACCGGAATACTCCATTATTACTAACGGCAATTATTCCGTTGGCGGAATGAAAAAGGCGGATAATATTTTTGCCTGCTTCCGGCGGTAACACAATATTGGTTTGTACTTTTTGGTAAAAACTGTTTTGACTGATTTGTGCGGGTATGTTGTTGAAGAGGCATATGCTGATCAGGAATGATAAAGTAAAGCGTTTGATCATATCTTCTTTTTATAGTTGCTTTTATTAATAATGAGAGCGCATTGGAGGGCGCTTTATACTATGGAGCGATGACTATTTCTTAATTCGCGCGGGGTCTTCATCACCAGCCGTTGTGAGCTAGCTATGAAACCCTGGTGCTGAACGATTCGCCGGGGTCTGCTCTCCACACAGTTGCCTGACTGTGAAGACCCCGTCGGGAAGAAAAACAAAAAATGAATGTTGTTCAGGCAGAAGGACATGGAAGCGTTGCAGCCTTTGAGAAAGCCTTTTTTTAATAACACTTTCTCTTGTAACAGGCTCTAAAAAACCCTGTAAGTCAATGACTACAGGGTGTAAAGTGTGCCCGGAACAGGAATAATACCTATGCTTACAACTAATTAATTATCAATATATTAATACCTATTCATTAGGTATGAAGTAACAACAGAGTAACATAAATTGTAATAACACTCACTTTTACCCATAAAAAACCCGGCAATAAATTCACTTATTACCGGGTGGCTGTTGCTAACCTAATTAAAACATTAAGATAGTACATTTTCCTTTATCATGTCACCCGGTCATAAATATCCGGGGTTCACCATCATGGCGAAGGGGTCGGATTTGAAATCGTACCCTGGTCAAATATGACCGCCCTTTACATCTTCATTACGTAATGAACAATAAAAAACCCCAACTGTAGAAACAGCCGGGGACAAGAAACATAAGGCTTTATGGCACTAAAGAGCCTTGTTCTCCGGTACAAAGTTTGCACCATGCATTAATTTAAAGCCTTCTTCATACGTGAACTGCTTCACCTCTGTGACGGAACCGGTGGCGTCAGTTAAAAATCGTATAACATAATTCCCCGGACGGTTAAATACAAAATGATATTCGTTCGGACTGCATGGTATACCATTAATAAGTTCTTTCAGGTTTTCCCGCCGGTCAAGAGGTTTGGAAAATCTTATTTTCACCTGCACGGTGTCTGTGTAATAGCTTTCCATTTCCTGCAATACGCTTTCATCAACGTTCAGGAAAAAGTCACGTTCCCCTTTCTCGTACCTGTACCCCTCATGGATCAATGCATCCCAAAAGCGGGAAGGGTGGGTGCTTTTCCTTGTGAAATCGGTGAAGATTTGCACCATACCCAGGAAGGGGCGGGCATAATTGATGTCTTTTTGTTTCCTGAAATGCTTTTTAATGAAGTCCAATGAAGGTTCCATTTCGCTGTAGTATCTTGCTTCTGTACTCATATTTTTTATTTTTTAGTTTTCAAAATGTTCCCCTGCCAGGTAGCAAGGGAACTTTTAAATTTCTAATACACGGTGAACGTGCTTAGACCTTGCTTTAAGGCATGATTAATCTCCCTCAATACGCTTTTGCTTGCATCCGTCTGAACCGTCTGGCAAATCTCCTGAGCAGTCTCAACCGGGAAATACTCTGTAAATAATTTTTCTTTGGTAATTGGATTTTCCCCGGTCTGTACCCTGAAGTAGTCGTATGCTTCCTGCTTTCCTTTCAAATGTTTGTCCATCCATGTACGGTAATCTTCTTGTATGCGTAGAGCGGCATGTAACTGTGCGCCATACATTAATTTTCTTTTGCTGCCTAACTCATTGTCGATGCTTAGTACCATTTTTTATTGTTTTTATAGTTGAAAAAAAGAGTTTATTCTGAATGATGAATTTTTCGTTTTTGATCTGTTGTTAATTGCATGATTTTTCTTTTTGTTCTCTTATTTCAGCGTAGCATTTTTGTTGTTGGATTATATCTGTAAACTTTTCAATCATTACCGCCTGCCGTCCCTGTTCGGGTAACCATTGATACTGATACACGCCTCCGCTATCCTTTTCAAAATGAATGGAAAAAACGGCAGCATAACGGCAGTAGGTAGGATCGTCAATTTGATACCATACCCCGTAACCTTTATATTTTTCTTCCAGCAAGGCAGTAATTTGGGTATAGGTCAAAAACTCTTCAGTACGGGTATCAATAAACTTTGCATCGTCCGGGATAGCAGGACAAAGCGCTCCCCTAACCTCTATAAATTCCGGGCTGGCAGGTTCATAAAGGCTCTTTTCCCGTCTCACAAAAAGTATTGGTTTTGGGCCCATTCTTATTTTACCATTTTTCATATTTTTCAGAAAATCAATTTTTTCCGCTCTGTTTTTAAATGTTCTCATCACTTTGTTTTTTAAGTTCATCAATTATCTGATCCAGTTGTTGATCTGTCATTTTTTCAAAATCCGTTGTTAAACTGGTTGCCTGTAGTGTGGGCAGGGAGTATTTGAGTAACCTCTCAAACAATATTATCCTATCCTTTGGTTCCAGTTGCTTCCAGTCCTTTTGTATTTGCTCTGTTTGGCTGTCAATGAAACTGTTAATCCATTGCCTTAAATCTTTAGTGGCTTTGTTTGGTGCGCCCGGCTTCCTGCCTCCCTGACCTTTCTTAAATGATGTTTTATTCCCTGCCATATTTTGCCCTATTTTATGGGTTCGGTTTATTCGGTTTACTTACTCAATTCCTTTATTTGGTTTGGGTACGATCATACCCCTATTTTCAACTATATTACAAGCTGAACACGCCACTTTTTTAGTTCGCTATTAATTCGTCAAATTTTGCTCTTATAACCTGCCCGGTATTAGCGTCCGGGCAAATGCTTTTATCCTGCATTATCTGCCTGTAAATCCGGTTATATTTTTTATAGGCTTCCTTGTGGTGGTTTTTAAAATCTGCTCTTATTTCCGGGCTATTCATTACGGCAATGATCTTTTTTTGTTCGGCTGTCAATAGATGTAAATTCATACTCTGTTTTTTTAAACTTTGTTCAAATTTGATAGTAGCATCATTCCCTAAGATGCTTAAACTTTCCCGGCTCAATACCTTCTTACAGGTGAGTTTTTCGATATTTAGTATTCTTTGCAAATACTGCCCTTGCTTCGCCACAACTTCCCAGCGGAATAATGGTGTACTCAATGGTAACTTATCCACCTGTTGCACCTGATACTGCTTATCATAACCTTTCAGCGTGTATTTGGTGGCGTCCAGGGCTTTGCCGTATGCTTTACCGTTCTTTGCCATAGGCAGGTAATCTTTACCTTTATACGCCTGCAATGTTGCGCTAATGCCTGCACCATTGCCCGGAATATTACAGCCATATTCCAGCTTTTTTATTTCTGCTTGCTCCCATCGGATCCCGGTTATATCGCTTATTGCTTCAATAGCTGCCCGCAATTCGCTTTTAGTAAAATCTGAATAGTTATTACCCTTATGGAATTTATGCAGGCTATTTGTCAAATAAATGCGTTCAGGATAAACGTAAAGCCGAAGGTTTTTTATTTGCGCCTCATAGCTGCATAACTGCCCGTTACGGTACTTTGGGCAGTATACCTGTCCTTTGTACTCAAACGGCTGTCCTTTGGCTTTATGAAGCTGTGGCGGCGGTTTGGTTTCCAGCGTCAGCGTTATATTATCTACCATTACCGCCATCATTGATTGAATAAAGACGGCTGCCAGCCCGTTAAACAGTAATGCTGTACCCGCTTGCCGGTTACCTGGCATTTGGCTACGTGGCTAATGCGTACCCTTCCCGCCTGCATCAGGTCGTAAATGCAACGTGTAACGTGGCAGCGTTCCACCTGCATTAATTCGGCAAGTTTCCTGCTGGTTAGGGGCTGCCATTCGCCAATGGCTGCCAGCGCTTTTTCCCGCTCTGTTGAACGCTTCCCGCTTGCTGTGTATGCGGAAAAGCTTTCCCGGCTGGTGGCGGCAGTGTTATGTTTTTTTTCTGCAAATATTTCCGCTGTAAACGCTGGCTTTTCGTTATCTTCGCGAGGATATTTATTAGGATCGAATGTCGTCGGAGGTAATGTACTCATAGTGCTTTACCTCCTTTTTTTTTCGCTGGTAACGTAGGTTGCTGCTACTTTTCCCCGTTCATTGCTGCCGGGGTTGGCGTTACTTAACATCCATGCTTCCAACTTTATTTTTTCAAAAAAAAGTTTCTTGCCGTTCGGCTTGCTGAATGGGATAATGCCGGACATAGTTAGCTTGTACAGGTAGCTTTTTTTGTACCCTAAATAGGCGCACGCCTCATCTATGGTGAGTACTTTTTTGCTTTCCATTTTTTTTTGTTTTGAAAAATGTTTTAAAAAAACAAAGCGCTTTGTTGATGTCGAAACAAAGATGATAAGAAGTAAAAAGAAAGCAGCGGAAGATAACGGCGAAGTAACGGCGAAGTAACGGCGAAGTAACGGCGGTATGTTTAGTGTTATTTTTTTATAGGATTATTTTTGATATAACGTCTTGCAGCGTCATAGCTTTCTTGGTAGGATTGTGATCTTGTATCCACTTCTTTAAATGAGGTTTCCAAAAACCTATTGAAGTATTGCAATAAGTCGTTTCTATTGCTAAATTTTTGTTTTAGCAGTCCCGGTGCTTCATTAACCGCCACAACAACACCGAACAAATTTCCCCCTCTTCCCTTTAAAATACAGTTGCCATTTCTTGTAACTTCTACATCTTCCAGCACATTTAAACAAAGGGAAAACTCACTTTCACCGACAAAGATTTTAGACAGCTCTAATGCTGGCGGCGGTAATGCATCTTTGTTCGCTTTGGATAACTGCTTTGCATGAAACAAATAATCCATTCTTTGTTTTACCTGTGCTATGTCAATTTGTATGCTGTCAAATAGCACATCTGTATTTATCGGACGGGGTAATTCACCCATGTATAAACACAATTCAGCCTTTGCGAAAACATCCGGAAATATTGTTGATTGATAATTTACCAGATTGCCTTTCATACGCTGTAATTCGGATAGTTCCTGTAATGTAATGCGTACGCCTTCTATAGCATGTTCCGGTAAGTTTATTATTCCTGCCAACTCAACTAAGTGCTGATTAAACAGGCTTGGCGTCATGTATTCAAACGCTTCCGTAATTTCCTGCTCAAACAATTCTGCACTACCGTTTATAAGGTAGATATAGGCGGTGTACCTTTTTCTTATGTGGGTTTCAAACGATCCGGTTTCAGTTGTGATAGGGTTCATAATTCAATATTTACTTTATCAGTAGCTTTTTGTTTCATTTCATTGGCAGTATCCACATACCGTTGTGTATGCTTCATGCTGGTATGCCCTAACAGCTTTGAGGCTGTTAATACGTCAACATCATTGTATATTAGGTTTGTACCGAACGAATGCCGGGCATTATGCCATGTGATTTTTTTTTCTATGCCTCCACGCTTCACCCATGCCTTTACAGTCTTATTTGCACCGTTGGCAGTAGGTAAGGCAAATACATCGTTAACCGGCTTCCCTGGCTTTCCTAATAGCTTTATAGCGGTATCATTGAGCGGTACGCTAACTTCTTCACCTGTCTTGCTCTGCTTTAGGATTATGCTTTTTTCAGATAGGTTAACGTTGTTCCATTTGATGTTGTTAACATCAATCCACCGTAACCCGGTAACGCATGAAAACAGAAACGCTCTTTTTACTTCGCCGCTCTCTGTTGGTGTAGCTGCCAGTATCTTTAATTCGTCAAGGGTAAGAATGTCCTTTCTTGCAGCTTTGCACCTTAGTTTCTTTTCCACCAAGTCCAGTACATTCTCTTTCATTAAGCGCCTACGGTATGCGTATTTCATCATTTTTTTATATCGGCTATAATATGAACTTGCTCCTTCACCTTCACTTTGGTTTTGTAAATAATCCATGAAATCCTCAATCAGTAGTGGTGTAATCTGCCCGAACGTTAACCCGGCTTTATTTTCTTTCTGCAAAAAGTTGATAAACCGCTTCAATGCTCCCTGCATATTGCGTTTATCTTTTTTCGTATATCCGTCAATGTAGGTTTGCATCCAGTCTGTTATTATGGTTTTTCTTCCTGCATCAGAAACCGTATTGTAATTATTGGCTTCCAGTTCAGCGGCCCGGGCAACAGCAATGCTTTCTGCCAGTCTGTACTTTTCTTTATTCGCTTCCCGGTCGGCTATAGTGGTTGCCTTGCATAGTTGTAGATGCTTTAGTGTTTCAACCCATCTTTTACAATTATGGTAAACGTCAAGGCGAAGGGTTGTCGTACCATTTGCGTTTTTGCGTTTTCTTAGTGTTACGCTCATATTGTTTTCCTTTTGTTTCCACTAAGGTATGAATTATTTGATATTTTTTGTTACCCAAGTAACAACGGGGTAACAGAATTTGTGAAAAAAACATCAAAACAAAGGAAGTGATAAGAAATAACAATACGCTGAAACCCTTTACTGGCAGTGATTTTAGGGCATAAAAAAACCGCATGTAAAATGCGGTTGTGTGCCCGGAACAGGAATCGAACCTGCACATTGTTGCCAATACCAGATTTTGAGTCTGGCGCGTCTACCAATTCCGCCATCCGGGCGACAGACAATTAGAAAATCCTTAAATAAGGGATGCTTTATTAAGGGTTGCAATATTACATATTCCGCTACGAATAGCAATAATTTTTTTACCAATTTTCGTTGTAAGATAAAATTGATAGCATAGCTTCTTTTTACCATTTATATTTACGGGTATGATCAGAATAGGGCTAATAAGAGAAGGCAAGCATCCTGCTGATAACCGGGTGGCTTTAACGCCGGCCCAGTGCAAATGGATACATAAGCATTCGGATAATGTGCGCGTTATCGTACAAAGCGCTTCACTTCGTTGTTTTACCGATAAAGAATACAGGGCCGCAGGCATTGAAGTAAAAGAAGATATGAGCAACTGTGATATATTGTTCGGTATTAAGGAAGTACCTGTTGATATGCTTATCCCCGGTAAAACCTACCTGTTCTTTTCACACACCAAAAAACAGCAGCCACAGAATCAGCAAATGCTCCATGCGGTAATTGAACAAAAAATAACGCTGATAGATTACGAATGCCTTGAGCATGAAGACGGGCAACGGATCATTGGTTTTGGCTTTTTTGCAGGAGTGGTAGGCGCACATAATGGTTTAATGGCCTATGGTAAACGCACAGGATGGTATAACCTGGAAAGGGTTTATAAACAAAGAAGCTTCCGGGAACTCATTCATACCTACTTTGGGTTGCGTATCCCGAATGTAAAGATAGCGGTAACCGGCTCGGGGCGCGTGGCGCATGGCATACTTGAGATCATGAACCTGGTGGGTATTCACGAAGTGGAGCCCGATGAATATTTGAGCCGCCGCTTTGCCTACCCTGTATATACGCAGTTAAAAGGAGCCGGGCTGTACCGGCACAAACGCACGGGCAGCTATAGCCGCATTGATTTCCATGATCACCCGGAGCAGTATACCTGCACTTTTTTGCCGTATGCAGAACAAACAGATATTTTACTGAACGGCGTATACTGGGAGCAAAACATGCCCCGCCTGTTTGAAAAGGAAGCCATCAGTTCCGACAGGTTTATCATACAAACCATTGCCGATATTACGGATGATATCAATGGCTCCGTTCCTGTTAACCTCGGCGACCAAACTATGGAAGACCCGGTATATGGTGTAGACAGGCAAACCTTTACGAAAACGGCACCCTATCTTGAAGACTCGGTTGATATTGTTGCGGTAGGCAACCTGCCCAATGAATTACCGCGTGACGCCTCCCGTTATTTTGGCGAGCAGTTAATAAAATACATACTGGAAGACTTGGTGAAAGGCGGATCGCCGATGATTGAAAGGGCAACCATTACCGATAAAGGAAAACTTACTCCGCCTTATGAATATTTGAAAAACTATGCGGGGCTGTAGGCTGTTGCAGTGAAAAAGCATTTTTATAAATGCAGGTAATAATCTTTCAGCAGGGCTGTAAAAGCGCTGCTATAGTTTCCGTCTTTTTGTTTGATGATGAGTTCCCCGGTTTGCCCCGTATTGATGCTGCTCCGGGTAAAATGTAAAATGCTCCGGAAAAAACCATGCTGCGGTGTTTGTCTCACCAGGAGCTTTTCATGCAAATGAAATCCTTTATCTAAAGCAAGCTGTTCAAATTGTTCTGTGCGATGCCAGGGCAAAAGAATGCCAAAGCTGCCAGATGCAGCCAGGTTTTCATCAATGATTTTTATAAGTATTTCTAATGTTAAACCCGTATCGTGTTTGGCCAGGTTTTTCTTTTCATTGCCCGACTTCAGATCATTTTCATAGAACGGTGGATTGCAGATGATAAAATCATATAACTGCGGGAACGCATAAGTAATGGCATCACCCATAAACGCATTGATCGTATCTTTCCATTTGCTCCGCTCAATATTTTCCGTCATCTGTTTAAAAGACTGCGCATCTTTTTCAATAGCATCAATTTGCGCTTTCACCTTTTGTGCCAGCATCAGGGTCAGTAGTCCTGAGCCCGCGCCAATATCAAGCACTTTGCTTTCCTTTGGTATCTTTCCTGCGAACCATGAGCCCAGTATGCACGCATCGGTACAAACTTTCATAGCGCACTGATCGTGGTGTATAGTAAATTGTTTGAATTGAAAAAAGGGATTGGACATTAGCGGAATTGAAATTTGAAATTTAATACCTGCCCGTCCGGCAGGCGTGGTTGAAATGGCATCTCGCTTCGGATTTTATTTTTGGCTTATAGTTTGTGATTTATGGTTGCAAGTCGCAAGGTACAGGTTACAGGGGCGTCCTCCTTCGGATTTCGGATTTTCTTCTTCGGATTTGGCATTTGAATTTTATTTGGTTCTTGTCATTTGGTTCTTGATGCTTCTCTCCGGATTTCGAATTTTCAACTTCGGGCTTCATCGTCACTCACTTTACGATTTGTTCAATTACAGTACTGTAACCCGGACCTACCGGCAGGCAAATATCATCTATCCGGATATTATATTTATCCATGCGGGTAATTTTATTATTGGCAACAATATAGGAGCGATGAATGCGGGTAAATTGAACAGCAGGAAGCAGGGACTCTACTTCATTCATGGTAAGCCTGGAAAGTATTTTATTTTCAGCAAGAATAAAATGCACATAATTGCCCGCACTCTGCAGGTATACAATATCATCAAAGTTTACCCTGACCTGCTCGTAACCGCTTTTTATAAATACATGATCAGGATTGATTTCCTGAACGGAAGCGGAAGATTTTAACCGGTACAATTCATTGGCCTTATTGGCTGCTTTTAAAAAACGGGCAAGTGAAAATGGCTTTAAAAGATAGTCAACCGCATCCAGTTCGAAGCTTTCCACCGCATGTTCACTGTAGGCGGTAGTAAAAATAATCATGGGTGGCCGGGCAACAGCCTTTAGCCAGTCAATACCACTGATATCGGGCATTTTAATATCTAAGAAAACGAGATCGGTTTTTTGTTGCTGTATATATTCCAGCGCTTCAAAGGCATTGGTGAAGCAGGCCTGTAAGTCTACAAAAGGCACTTTTGCTGAAAGTGATTTAACCACTTCCAGTGCAATGGGTTCATCATCTATGGCGATAGTGTGCAGCATTTAAAAAATGTAAGCCTGAAGATTTAATGTTGCCGTCATCTTCGTTTTGAGTTATTGAATAAAACTACAAAACTTCATCCAACTGTTTGTACAATTTCTCCCTGCTGAGCATAGGATGCTGTAAAGGTGGAAAGAATAATAAATAAGGCTATGATTTGTTTCATAAAATATGATAAGAAGGTAGTGAAATGCCGCAGCAATAGCAGGAGGCTTTGGAAATTCTTTTCTTTTTTAATTCTTAAAGATGAGTTTTCTTCCTGGTTTAATTCCTGCTAAAATACAGCAATTTGCTTTTCAACTGTTCCCAGAACTGCCTTACTTTGCCGGGATTTTGCTTCCATTGATTAAAATAATTTTCAGCCTCTTTCCGGCGGTACGCATCAATTTCAGCCATAACTTCATTTTGTAAATACTTGTCGGAAGCCAGCGCTTTTTCATAAAATTCTTTTTCCACTTCATGAAAAGCAGCTCTTTCATTTTGCCAGGCCAGCTTTTTCTGCAGCACGGCGTCCTGTACTTTTTCTTCGTACAATCCCGAAGGCATCATGAGCTTCGTGAGCAGGGGCATGAGCTCTATCAGCATAATCAGCATGATCACCAGCCGGTAGCGGTATTTTACCGGAGGATGGGCAAGCATCAGATCGTCCAAGGTTTCTATACGGGTAAGAAATCCGTCTGACAAACCTGTTTCAAATTCGCCTATACGTGCCTGTATGTTGTTTTCTATTTTCTTTTCCTGCGCCAGTGCACTGTCTAAAGGCGCCTGCATCGTTCTTTTCCAGACTATCATATCTTCTTCCGCTTTCAGGTAGGCCATTTTCTTTACCCGGGCTATGGTGTATTCGCCAATTTTTCCGGAACCGCCCGTACCGTCGGTTTCACGGATATAAGCATTTTTCAGATCAAGGATCTCCTGTTCCCTGGCTTTTTGTTCATTACGGATACGGTCAATCTCCGCTCTGGCATCCTGCAATGGCAATGCATTTTCCTGGCGTATTTGTTGGGTATATGCCGCTGTTTTCTTTTCTTTTACCACTGGCAGGTGCGCATCCACATCTTTTTTAAAAAGCATTAACACCACGGGTTGCGACAAAAAGAAGCCAATGGTAACGGCAAGCACAAGCCGGACGGATAAAGACAGCCAGCGGTTTTTTCCGCCGTTGCTGTTGATACCGGCAATAAGCCCCCTGTCAATGGTCAGGATCACAAATCCAAAAAAGAGCGCCGCCGGTAAAATAAGGAGGATATCATCAAATAAAGTGGAAAAGAAATAGCCCCAGGCCAAAGTAGCAAATATCCAGGTAGCCATTACCGTATAGCCTATCACGGTATACCGGAACCTGTCTGGCCCGCAATCCTTCATCAGCCGTGCATCGGCGGCGGCCATCCACCACAGTACTTTATCCCATGAAGATACTTCGGCGTTATAACCGGATGGTGAGGTGGATGAAGAATTCGGTGTTTGTTGATCTGATATGTAGTTCATGCTGATGGGGGTATAAAAGTGATAAACGCTGCTTTACATTTTCCAGTCCTATGCCGGAACGGTTCTTTTCGGGATCATCTTCTTTTGGAAGATGAACGCTGTTATAAACATCGAAATAAAGATTTTCAGTATCACACGATATGTTAATTTTTATCCACGATCTTTCCTTCAGGCTGATGCCATGCTTAAAAGCGTTTTCAACAAAAGGAATGAGCAGCATGGGAGCGATGTAATGCCGGCAATCTTTATCCTTTATAGTAAGGTCTATGGCTATATCAGGCGATGTAAGCGTGCGGAGCCGCTGCAGGTCAATATAATTTGTTAAATAATTGATCTCCTTATCCAGAGGTATCTTTTCTTCCTGGTTCTCCTGCAGCATAAACCGCATCATGTCTCCTAATTTCTGCACGCCTTCCGCCGTACGGTCGGCATTTTCCTGCAGGGCAGTGCCGTAAATGGTATTGAGCACGTTAAATAAAAAATGAGGATTGATTTGGGAACGCAGGAAATCTATATCGGCGCTTTTTTGAGAAACCGTTTGCTTAAGGAACTGTATCTCTTTTAATTTTTCTTTTTGCTGATCAAAATAGAAGCGTGCCAGCAACCAGGTAACCCATAGCAGGCCTACAATAAAAAAGACAACGGAAAAAAATACACCTTCATTTCCGGCTGCGCCGGAAAGCTTAACGAACAGTACAAACAATGGAATGCCAAAAACAATAATAATAAGCAAAGAGGGAAGTAATAATTTTCTTTTTTTGGCGTGTACTGCAAACCGGGGTAAAAAAAAATAAACCCATAAAAAGAAAAGGGCAATATAGAAGGGCAGCAACAACAGAACAAACCCGGGAACCCATCGAAAAATATATTCCCTGAAAATTAAAGTAAAGCCAAGCAGCATTATCCACGACCAACCTGTTATTATAACTTCAGTAAATATTTTTTTATATACAGGCTTGTCTTTTAATGCTTCCTTATGCAACCACACTGCCAGCATTTTGCACAGGTAATAGGCGGCAAACAACAGGAAAATTAGCAGGGTTTGTCCGAATGATTCTTTCATTACCTGCATATCGGCTCCTCTTTTTGTATCGTATATGGCATAGAGGGCGTAACGGAGCCAGGTATTGCAGATCAATGCTGCCAGGAATACCAGCACAAATGATATAAAAAGGGAAGCGGCAACAGCGGGATAGTTACTTTTCCCTATTTGACGGGGAAGTATTTTAAAATTCAGTGCAAAAAGAACAACTGCAACCACTACTACGAGCGTAAGCTGCGGTATGAGATAATACTTGTAATAATCAAAAACAAGATGATAGCGGATAGCTTCCTGCCCGTACTTATGTAGTAAAGCGCCGGAGGAAAGGCTAACGCTTTCAAACGCTTTTACAAACATATAAAGGAGGAGAATGATCACTGCTCCCCAGGGCTCTAATTTCTTTATTTGCATAACCGGTAAGTTTATGCAATAGTAAAGCAGATAAGCTATGCTATTATTAAAATGTGATGAAAGCGGGGTTTGATGTGACGAAACGCAAAGATGCGGTCTGCCCCCCTTACGCCGGGTACCGGCCGCATCTTCTCCTTACCAACTTACCACTTACTACCTACTACTTACTACTTACTACTTACCACTCATTTATATATCTATCGCTTCTCCGTAAGCGGCTGCGGTAGCTTCTTTAATACCCTCGCTCATGGTAGGATGCGGGTGGGAAGCGTTA
Source organism: Agriterribacter sp. (assembly GCF_035445465.1). Lineage (NCBI taxonomy): Bacteria > Pseudomonadati > Bacteroidota > Chitinophagia > Chitinophagales > Chitinophagaceae > Agriterribacter > Agriterribacter sp. The sequence continues at coordinate 27,946 of NZ_DAOMQT010000037.1, read as the reverse complement.
AGTATTTCGTGATAGGTGGTTTCTAATTTACGGGCAACCGATACTTCGGCAATGATCTCTGTTACATTATAGCCGATCAGGTGTGCGCCCAGGAATTCACCGTATTTGGCATCATAAATTACCTTAACAAAACCATCCGTGGCGCCTGCAGCGCTTGCTTTGCCGGAGGCTATAAACGGAAACTTTCCTATCTTAAGCTCATAACCGGCATCTTTTGCCGCTTTTTCGGTATAACCGATAGAGGCAATTTCCGGTGTGCAATAGGTACAGCCTGGGATATTGTTGTAATCCACTGTTTCGGGCAGGTGCGGGTATTTCTTTTCGTTATATCCCATGTGTTCGGCGGCCACAATTCCTTCTTTGCCGGCAACATGCGCCAGTGCCTGACCGGGACTGCAATCGCCAATAGCATAAATGCCCGCTACATTGGTTTGCTGGTATTTATCTACCGTAACTTTTCCTTTCTCTGTTTTAATACCCAACTGTTCAAGTCCTATGTTCTCAATATTAGCTACAATGCCTGCAGCGCTCAGTATAATATCTGCCTCGAGGGTAATTTCGCCATTAGCGGTTTTTACTTTGGCTTTTACTCCGCTGCCGCTGGTATCTGCGCTGGTTACCTCACTACCGGTATAAACCGTTATGCCCTGCTTTTTGAATTGCTTTTCCAGTTCCTTTGAAATTTCTTCATCTTCTACCGGCACAATCCTGGGTAAAAACTCAACAATAGTTACCTTGGTGCCGATCGAATTATAGAAATAAGCGAACTCCACACCTATGGCGCCGCTGCCTACAACGATCATGCTTTTAGGTTGTTGGGCCAATACCATGGCTTCGCGGTAACCAATTATTTTTTTACCGTCAATAGGCAGGCTGGGTAACGGGCGCGAACGTGCCCCTGTGGCTATCACAATATATTTTCCTTCCACCAACTGTGTTTTCCCGTCAGCGGCGGTTACCTCAATTTGTCCTTTTGCCTTAAGCTTACCATATCCCATGATCACATCAATCTTATTCTTCCGCATTAAAAACTGTACGCCTTTGCTCATTTTATCGGCTACGCCGCGGCTGCGTTTAATAACGGCCTCAAAATTATGTTTAACATCTGTAGCTTCCAGCCCGTAATCTTTACTATGCTTCATAGATTCATATACCTGCGCGCTTTTCAGCAGCGCTTTGGTAGGTATGCATCCCCAGTTGAGGCAAATGCCGCCCAAACTTTCTTTTTCAATGATCGCTACCTTAAATCCCAACTGTGAAGCCCGGATCGCCGCCGGGTATCCGCCGGGGCCGCTGCCTAAAACAATTACATCGTATGCCATAACAGAATTATGTATTTGGTAAAGAATGAGATCCAGGCAGAAAACGGAGTCGCCCTTTTGATACCTGAATTGAGCTGCGAAAATACTTGCAAAACGGCAAACCACAAAAAGGCATGAAACTTCACAGGTATATAAAGAAAAAGCGCCACCTTTTACAGTGACGCTTCTGTTGTTGCGAGGGGAAGGATCGAACTTCCGACCTTCGGGTTATGAGCCCGACGAGCTACCGCTGCTCTACCTCGCGATATTAAGGTAATAAAATTTCTGAACTGCTATCCCTGCATACTGTTAAAATCTCATTTCACTCATCCGCTTCAGTATTAAGGAGGCGCAAAGGTAGGTGTATGTATTTAATCAGCCAAACAATTTTTGTTTCTGTTACCTTTGCAGGAATTTTTATGCTGATGAAAGTTGGATTTGTAAATATCTTTGGTAAACCCAATGCCGGCAAAAGCACTTTGCTCAACGCACTCATAGGAGAGAAGCTGGCTATTGTGTCGCCTAAAGTACAAACCACCCGCCATCGCATCAAAGGTTTTTTAAACAGCGAAAACTACCAGGTTATTTTTTCCGATACACCGGGCATTATAGAACCCCGGTATAAATTGCATGAAAAAATGATGCATTCGGTAAAAAACAGCCTGGAAGATGCAGATCTTGCATTGCTTTTGGTTGACGTAAATGAGAATCTTGAAGAAGCAGACAGCATTTTTTCAGGACTCAGGTTAAAAGTTCCCGCTTTTGTGGTGCTGAATAAGATTGACCGTGTGCAGCAAGACAAGATAAAGCAGGTATCGGATTTTTTTAATGCAAAAGCATATTGTAAAAAAACGATCGCTATTTCGGCGCTTAAAAAAATTAATACAGACGGGTTGCTCCATGACATACTGGAGTTTTTGCCGGAAGGAGAGCCCTTTTACGATGGAGATGACCTGACGGACCTGCCTACCCGTTTTTTTGTGGGCGAAATGATACGTGAAAAAATATTTGATCTCTTCCAGGATGAAATTCCTTATCATACTGCCGTAGTGGTAAGGGAATTTAAGGAAAAGATCAGCTTAATTAAAATAACGGCAGAGATTATTGTTCACCGGGAATCGCAGAAAGCTATTATTCTGGGAGAAAAAGGAAAAATGATCCGGCAAATCGGAACAACAGCCCGGCAGGATATAGAAAAATTTCTGGACAGTAAAGTGTTCCTCGAATTATTTGTTAAAGTACGTCCCAAATGGAGAGACAATGATATACATTTAAAGGAATACGGGTACTGATATGGGATATAAGGTAGTGAGGTATAGGGTATAGGGTGTAAGGTATAAGGTATAAGGTATAAGGAGTGAGGTATGAAGTAGAGATGGGAAATAACTTTCACCTTAAGATTTATAGCGATAAAGATAAGGAAGATGGGATGGATATAAGGAGATGTTTACCCTATACCTTTCACCCTACACCTTCTACCATACTCGTTAAACCCTCCAGCTTAAACCAATTAAAAAAGTATGAGTTTTACAGTAGCTATAACAGGAAGACCGAACGTTGGCAAAAGCACTTTCTTTAACCGGATGCTTGAGGAACGCAAGGCCATAGTAGATAACATCAGCGGCGTTACCCGCGACCGGCAGTATGGCGTGGCGGAATGGAACGGGAAAAGCTTTAATCTTATTGATACAGGCGGCTTTGTGCCCGGCAGCGCCGATATTTTTGAAACGGAGATCCGCAAGCAGGTAGGCATTGCCATTAATGAAGCCAATGCTGTTATATTCATGTGCGATGCTGCTACCGGTATTACCGCGCTCGATGAAGCCATGGCTGATATGTTGCGGCAGTCGGAAAAACCGGTATTTCTGGTGGTAAACAAAGTAGATAATCCCGAGCGTATGCTGGATGCCACCGAGTTTTACAGCATGGGCTTTGATCGTATTCACTTTCTTTCCAGCATCAGCGGCAGCGGTACGGGAGAATTGTTAGACGACCTGGTAAAGCTGATCCCGGATACGGATGATGATGCAGCAGGAGAAAAAGATGCACTGCCTAAGTTTGCCATTATCGGCCAGCCCAATGTAGGCAAATCATCGCTGCTGAATGCGCTGGTTGGCGAAGAGCGAACAATAGTAAGTGATATAGCCGGCACCACAAGAGATACGATTCATACGCACTATAATTTATTTCAGAAAGAATTTATATTAATTGATACCGCCGGTATACGCCGAAAAAATAAGGTAGAAGAAGACCTTGAATTTTATTCCGTAATAAGGGCTGTAAAGGCGCTGGATGAAGCAGACGTATGCCTGTTACTGTTAGATGCCGGCAAAGGCATTACCGCGCAGGATATCAATATTTTTTCTTTAGCCGTGCGGAAAGGAAAAGGCATTGTATTGCTGGTGAATAAATGGGACCTGATGGAGAAAGCAACACATACGGCCAGGGATTATGAAAAAGAATTAAAGAACCGTTTAGCTCCCTTTACCGATGTGCCGGTATTATTCATTTCCGTAAAAGATAAGCTCCGCATTTTTAAAGTAATTGAAACCGCTTTGCAGGTATATGAAAACCGCCGGCGTAAGGTACCTACTTCCAAACTCAATGAAGTAATGCTTAAAGCGGTGGCTGCTTACCGTGCGCCGGTAGTGAGAGGTAATTCCGTAAAAATAAAATATGTAACACAACTGCCTACTGTTGTACCCAGCTTCGCTTTTTTCTGTAATTACCCCGATGATATCAAACAGCCTTACAAAAATTACTTAGAAAATCAACTAAGGGCGAATTTTGATTTTAAAGGCGTACCGGTGCGGGTGTTTTTCAGGAAGAAATAGATTTCTTTTTCGTAATTAAATTATTGGTGTCGGTACAAAACGTAATAATTATACATAAGCAGTGTTTTCTCTAAGCTTTATAAATCCCAATGACAGGATTATTAAAAATAATTCTCTATATTTATATTTTATTACTCTTATCTTTTAAACTCCAGTTCCCATTCACGTGAAATCCTACCTGTAGCAATTCCATTGCTTTGCGTTAGTGTATTGTGCATAATTGACCTGAATTATTTTATAATTTTATAATCCTGCCTTTTTAACCGGACGGTATCAAGTTTACTATTTGTAATTACTGAACCGGTTAGCATACATGCCCATATAGAATATTATCCGAAGCACTTTTATAACCATACTAAATAATTCCCATGAATAAAACGCTACTCTTTGTTTTTGCCTTATACCTGTTTTCTGCAAAAAATTTTGCACAGGTAAATGTTCAGGACAGCACAGCACTTGTGGATTTATACAACAGTACCGATGGCGCAAACTGGATTGATAACGGCAACTGGCTTACTACCGCACCTTTGAATACCTGGTATGGTATAACGGTTGAAGATGGCCGGGTTACAGAGGTTTATCTGTTTGATAATCATCTCGTTGGAAGCCTTCCTTCTTCTTTTGAAAATCTTACCGCACTTATCACTATCTATATGGGCGGCAATCAACTCTCGGGTGTCATTCCGGCAGGCATAGGCAATTTTCCCGACTTAGAAAGTCTGGAATTGGGTGTTAACCAGTTAACCGGCCCAATACCATCTACCTTCGGAAATTCACCCAAATTAAAATGGTTGATCTTAGAACGCAATAAGCTTACCGGAGAAATTCCTGCAAGTCTCACGAAAACAAAGATTTACGATTACATTGATTTACGAGACAACCAATTGAGTGGTAAAATACCGCAGGGTTTTGGAGATGTTTTTACATATGGGTTTGACGTGGCCAAAAATCAATTGAGCGGACCTCTGCCGGACGACTTTGGAAATCTTACAACTGCTTTTCTGAATATTGAGCACAATCAACTAAGTGGCGATCTGCCAGCCTCATTCGGTGCAAACTTTGGGCAAGTATATATGGATCACAACCAGTTTACGTTTGAAGGTATCGAATCATTGATAGCCGCTTTTCCCGAAAAAGTGTGGGATTATGACGTTCAAAAGACCTTACCCATCACCAATAACAACCCCGTGCTTTCGGTAACCGCAGGCGGCACATTGGGCAATAATACCTATACCTGGTATAAAGACAATGGGGATGCGCCTTACCAGGCCAAAAACGCAGACTCTACCCTTACCTTAGCTGAAACAGGTACTTACTGGGCCGTTATCAATAATAGCATTGCAACCGCTTTAACCCTTTATACGGATACCATCACGATTGCAGATATTTTAACTATGTTGGAAAGAGACAGTCTTGCTCTTGTTGATTTATACAACAGTACCGATGGCGCAAACTGGACTAACAACAGCAACTGGCTTACCACCGCTCCTTTAAATACATGGTATGGTGTAACAGTAACAAATGAGCGGGTTACGGATATTCTTTTGCCGTTTAATAATTTAAACGGAACCCTTCCCAATTCTTTGGGTAACCTTACAGGTCTGGTCAATTTGCAACTGAACAACAACCAACTGCAGAATGAGATTCCTGCTTCTTTGGGATCTATTGTATCACTCAATATAATAATACTCTCTCACAATCAGCTCTCCGGTGAACTACCCGACACATGGGTACAAACAAATATTGAGGCTTTTGATTTTTCACACAATCAACTGGGCGGACCTGTTCCCCCCAATGTATGTTCGGTAAATGGCTATTTCCTTTTTCTGAACAACAACCAGTTTACTTTTGAAGGGATGGAGTGTATTGCAAGCCTTGATCCGGACCCCAATGAATTGAATGAAGTGTATTATGATACACAGAAAACACTCTCCATCACCAATAACAATAATGCAACACTTTCAGTAACTGCAGGCGGCACATTAAGTAATAATACCTATACATGGTATAAGGACAATGACGATGCGCCTTACCAGGTTATATCCGGCGACTCCACCATACAGTTAACACAACCGGGAACGTATTGGGTGGTGGTTACTAACAGCATAGCTACCGGGCTTACCCTGAATAGTGAAACGATTGAAATAGCAAGTGTGCTGCCTCTTACCTGGCTCAACTTTACTGCATCCAATTGCTCTGATAACGTGTGCCTGCAATGGCAAACGGCACATGAGCAGCATACTGCTCATTTTGAAATAGAACGAAGCGTTGACGGTAAAAACTTCATGCAGCTCTCGAAAATTGCCTCACAAAACATACCCGGCAGGCACACATATAGTGCAACAGATCATTCACCAGCATATGGTACTAATTATTACCGCATCAAACAGGTTGATCTGGACGGAAGATATTCCTATAGTGACATTATAAGTGTGAAGGTGATGAACGCCGGAAAATTAGCTGTCAGGCCAAATCCCGCTAATACCTATATTATACTTAACGGTATTGACAAAGCTGAAAGCGTAATCCTGTATAGCATCAGCGGGCAAATGGTACGCCGGTGGCAACATGTAACTGCTAACCAGCAACTTTATATTTCAGACCTGAAAAAGGGGATGTACATTCTAAAAGTATTACATCATAACAGTGAAGTTGTACAAAAGATAATCAAACAATAAAGCTATACGTTTTAAAAAGGCCGGTGATGTATGATTCACCGGCTTTATTATTACAAGACCGAAGGGTTCATCAGGCGCCATCACCATTCTGCCCTTGCATTTGCGGTTACAGAAAGCTCAGCAAAATCTTTTGCCAGGTATTTATAATACCCCGTAATGGCAATCATGGCGGCATTATCAGTGCAGTATTCAAATGCAGGAATGAAGGTATTCCATTGCTGCTTTTCTCCCGTCTCTTTAAAAGCTTTGCGCAAGCCGCTGTTGGCGGATACGCCCCCGGCCAAACAAATATTTTTAACACCCGTTGTAATAGCTGCCTTTTTAAGCTTATTCAGTAAAATGGAAACGATACGGGCCTGTATGGAAGCGCAGATATCTGCAAGATTATCATCAATAAATGCCTTCCTTTCGGCTTCCGTAGCTGAAAATGTTTCTTTAAAAACATAGCTCTTGCCTGCGTTTTGCAAAAAATACAGGATGGCTGTTTTAACGCCGCTGAAGCTAAAATTGAGTGCGGGTATCTGCGGCTCCGGAAACGAGAATCTTCGGGGATCGCCGTCTTTTGCATACAGATCAATCAGGGGACCGCCGGGATAGGGGAGCCCTAACAATTTGGCCGATTTATCAAAGGCTTCCCCGGCCGCGTCATCTATAGTTTCGCCGATGACTTCCATTTGCAGGGGCGATTTGCACAGAACGATCTGTGTATGTCCGCCGCTTACCGTTAAGCATAAAAACGGAAAGGAAGGTTTGGGGTCATCAATTAAATTGGAAAGCACATGCGCCTGCATATGGTGTACAGCGATGAGGGGTATGTTTAATGACAGCGCCAGCGATTTGGCAAACTGCGACCCTACCAGCAACGAACCGATCAAACCCGGCGACCGGGTAAATGCAATAGCATCAATAGCCTGCAATGCATGCCCTGCTTTTTGTATTGCTCCATCCACAACCGGCACTATGTTTTGCATATGCGCCCTTGAAGCCAGTTCGGGTACTACACCGCCATATTGTTCGTGTATCTTTTGTGAAGCGATAAGGTTGGAAAGTATCCTGCCATCAACACAAACGCTTGCTGAAGTTTCATCGCAGGATGATTCAATAGCCAGAATGGAAATGCCGCCGGTTCCTTTTTTTTGCATGTGCAAAAATAACGGATTATACAACTATTAAGGGGTTGCTCAAAAACTAAGAAGCTTACGAAAACGATCATAAAAAAACAATACCGCCACAAAACCTTTTCCTTTGTGTTCCTGTGGCTTTGTGGAAAAAAACAACGAAACCCGCTGGTTTATTGAGGGTGATAGCTTACTGACTTTATATTAACCGGAACGGAAGCGTTCACCGGCACATATTTTGAAGAATCTACATTATAACAAATGGTAACTTTTTGCCCGGCAGCCAATATAATATCTTCATTCATGGAAGAGGGATGTAATATTTTATCCTGGTCTGTAATTACGCCCAGGTAGCTTCCCGTTGAATCCGTAATGAGCGCTATGGTGCCGGAGGCCTGGTTATTACAAACGAAATCATCTTTTTCTTTCGAAAAGATAAATAACAGAAAAGAAGTAATGCCAAGGGACACTACGTATAAAAATTTTATCATAGGATAATTTTAAGGTTGTTTTAAAATGGTCCTGTTCTGATAACGAAAAAAAAGTGCTCGTAGTATACTAAAAGCGTATACTATCCCCGGGTGGCTGAATGACAGAGACTAATGTATAAAGGATTATTTAGACCGTATAGCTACTACCGGATCCATGCGGGCGGCAATGGTAGCCGGTATTATTCCTGCTAAAAGTCCGATAGCGATGCAAATGCTTATGGCGAGGACCAGTATATTATAGGAAATATAAACATTAAAATTAAGGGGGCCGCTTAAAAGCTGGGCCATCAAAAACACCAGTACCAGCCCTATTGCGCCTCCTACAAAACAGATAAAAGCCGACTCTAATAAAAACTCCGATAAGATTGTCCTGCTTTTGGCGCCGATAGCTTTCTTTAAACCTATTATTGGTGTTCTTTCTCTAACCGTTACAAACATGATATTGGCAATACCAAAAGCGCCCACCACCAGGCTCAGCAGCCCTATAAGCCAGCCACCCAGCTTAACGTTCGCAAATAAGCTGGTAATGGCATCACTAAAATCACTTACCGCGTTTAAGGAAAAATCGTCTTCTGTTCCGGGACTTAAGCGGTGCACAGCCCTTAAAGTTCCCCGGAGTTCATCTCTAAATGCTTCCGTAGTTACATTGGGTTTTCCCTGCGCCATAATTTTAGGGCTGGAGTAGCGTTCTTCAAAGATGGTTCTGAAGAAACGGTAAGATAAAATAACACAATCATCAAAATTCCAGCCACTTACCAGCAGGCTTTTGCCCTGCTTTTTAATTATCCCTACAACGTTTATTCTTTTGTTTTTTATAGTTATTGTTTTACCCAGCGCCCTTTCAGCAGCACCGAAAAGCTTAGCGGCATTTTCATAACCCATTACAGCGTTTGCCGATCCTCTTTCCATATCTGATAAGGTGAGATAACGCCCATACTGGATTTCAAAAGGCTGAATGGCATTAAATTCTTCTGTTACGCCATACAAAGCAACATTTTGAATCATGTCTTTATCATGAATTACATTCTGTCCCTGAACCTGGAGCGTAAAAGCCATATTGTCTATGGCATCGGTTTTAGCGCGTATGAAACGCATTTCGTCGTATTTGGGCGAAGGGCGTTTTACATATTTCCACCAGGGGTATTCGCCATCCCCGCCCCCGGAATAATCCCATTTATCAATATAGATCGTATTAGAGCCTAAGCTGTTGATGCCTTCCTTAATATTTCTTTCAAGGCTGTCAACCGTAGTTAGAACGCCGATAATACAAAAAATGCCAATGGTTACTCCAAATAAGGAAAGGAAAGTACGCAGTTTATTGTTCCTTAATTCCTGCCAGGCTAACCGGAAACTGGCAGCTAATATCTGGAGTGTTTTAAGCATATATCAAAAGTAATCACATTAGCCCGAATTATGCCTTTTTCTTCCTTGGCGCTTTTTTGGGTGGATTAGCCTTAAGCGTTTCTATGGTTTGAAGCGCTTCCTCTATGGTTATATCCGCCGCCTTTTCCTGTTGTTCTTTGCTGAGCTTATAATTACGTAATCCCTGCTTGAGGTAAGGTCCGTAAGGTCCGCGCAAAACCTGTATTTTCTCCTTTTCAAAAACTTTGATCGTCCTTTCTTCCTTCGCTTTTCTTTTTTCAACAATGATAGGGGTAGCTTCTTCGAGCGTTATGCTGTAGGGATCGAATTCTTTGCTTAAGGAATAGAATTTTTTATCGTGGGCTATATAGGGCCCGAACTTTCCGATACTAACCGTTACATCCGTGTCTTCAAACTGGCCAATGTTGCGCGGCAGCCTAAAAAGATCCATGGCTTCTTCCAGCGATATGGTTTCGATGCTTTGGGTAGTTTTTAATTTGGCAAACCGCGGCTTTTCTTCATCTTCTGTGCTGCCGATCTGCACCATAGGGCCATACCTTCCCATACGGGCAATTACGGGCTTTCCGCTTGCGGCATCTGTTCCCAGCTCTCTTTCGCCTTTAATACGCTCGGCCGTTTCAATGGTGTTGTCCACATCCTTTTTAAAAGGGATGTAAAAATCTTCCAGCATTTTGTTCCACTTCATTTTTCCCTGTGCCACTTCATCAAATTCCCCCTCGATCCTGGCTGTAAAACCGTAATCCATTATATCGTCAAAATACTGTTTCAAAAAATCAGTAACCACAAGCCCGAGGTCGGTTGGAAAAAGTTTGGACTTTTCCGCTCCCGTTGTTTCCTGCTCTGTAAGCTTAGTTATTTTATCCGCTTTCAGCAGCATGATCCGGTAATCTCTTTTAATGCCTTCTTTATCTCTTTTCTCTACATACCCGCGTTTTAAAATGGTAGAGATCGTGGGAGCGTAGGTAGAAGGACGGCCAATACCCAGCTCTTCTAATTTTTTTACCAGTGAAGCTTCGGTAAAGCGGGGCGCCGGCCTTGAAAACCGCTCAACAGCCTTCATTTCCTTAAATTCCAATTGCTGATTTATTTCAAGTGGCGGCAGCATACCTTCCGTAGTTTCTTCCTCATTGATGTCTTCTTCATCCCTGTCTTCGCGGTATACTTTTAAAAACCCTTCAAACTTCAGCACTTCTCCCTGTGCCGTAAGGTCTTCTTTATTGGTGGAGATACTGATCTTTGCTATGGTTTTTTCCAGTTCCGCATCCGCCATTTGGCTTGCCATGGTACGTTTCCATATCAGCTCATACAGCTTACGGCAATCTGTATCTTCAACGCTAAGCGTTTCCATAGCCGTAGGACGAATAGCCTCGTGCGCTTCCTGCGCCGATTCATTTTTGTTTTTAAATTTACGTACCTGCAAATAGGCGTTGCCAAACTGCGATTTAATTTTAGCCGAGATATCGTTTACAGCGGTTTCACTGAGGTTTACGCTGTCGGTACGCATATAGCTGATATGCCCGTTTTCATATAACTTCTGAGCCAGCAACATGGTGCGACTTACCGAGTAGCCCAATTTCCGGGAAGCTTCCTGCTGTAATGTTGAAGTAGTAAAAGGAGCGGCAGGAGATTTTTTCCCCGGCTTTACCTGTATATCCCTTACCGTATATTGAGCTCCAACACAGGTTTGCAAAAAGCTTACCGCATCGTCCGCCGCAGAATAGCGGTTGCCTTCTGCTTTAAAAGTTACGGGCTTATTGCTGATATCTTTCGCGGCAAATAAAGCTTCTACCCTGAAAGTGCTTACACTTTTAAATGCGTTGATCTCCCGTTCGCGCTCAGCTATTAAACGTACCGCCACACTTTGTACCCGCCCTGCGCTCAGGTTATTACGCATGCTCATCTTACGCCAGAGCACCGGCGACAATTCAAATCCCACGATCCGGTCTAATATACGGCGCGCCTGCTGGGCGTGCACCAGGTTCATATCTAACGTACGCGGCGATTTAACGGCCGCCTGGATAGCGGGTTTGGTTATTTCGTGAAAAACGATCCGTTTAGTTGTTGCAGGATCCAGCCCCAGCACTTCACATAAATGCCAGCTTATGGCTTCACCTTCGCGGTCCTCATCCGTTGCCAGCCATACTTCGCCGCTTTTTTTTGCCAGGCCCTTCAGCTCTTTCACCACTTTCTCTTTTTCCTCCGGAACAATATAGCGCGGCTGAAATTGATTATTAATATCAATCCCCATATCATTTTTCTCCAGGTCGCGTATATGCCCGTAACAACTTTTCACCTCAAAATCTTCACCGAGGATCTTTTCTATGGTTTTTGCCTTTGCCGGTGACTCTACTATCAATAAATTTTTTGCCATGGTATTGCTTAAACTCGATGATTAAAAGAAAATTGTACATGTTACTACAGATGTACATCTATTAAAGCACAAAAGCCATCTGGTAAAAGCATCTCTTTCACTGCTAACCATTTGTTTTTAAACACTAAATCAGGATTTTATACAACAAATGGCAGTTCTTTACCAACAGGTTTTTCTTTATTAAACTGATGCAATATTAAAGTAAACCATTAAAAAACAAAAAAAACCATCATTTATAAAAAGTGAAGGATGTGGTTTAGCGTATGCTTATCACGGTATATTTTGCGATGACCCAACCCGCTGGAAATGATGAATTGAATGTTGGAATGCCGGTCATTTTTAACTTTTTCTGCATCCCGGTAAGGTGTTATATCATCCTGGTCGTCATGCAGCCATAGTATACGGGCATTTATATTTTGCACGGCCCGCCGTATAGAAAGCTCTTCGGGCGATACCCCTGTTTTGTCCCTCGCCAGCCTGTCAAATGCCGCTCTTAGGTTTCCGTTCAGGTGCAATAAATGAAAAAAACCGTTTATAGCAGTAGTGGTTTCTGTTGCGGGAGCGATCAGCACCACCCTGGTTTGTTCATCGTGCGCAACAGTTTCAAGCAGGTGTGCAATAGCCAGCCCGCCGAAGGAATGTGCTATATAAGCATTGAAAGGCCCGTATTCGCTTACTATGTATTGCAGCGTTTGTACATATACCGGCAGGGTAATCTCTCTTCCGTCGCTTCGGCCGTGGCCAGGGGCGTCAAATGCAATAATTTCATATCCTTTATTTATTAAAGGTTGGACAAAGCCGTCAAAATTTCCTGCAGCAGATTCAAAACCATGCGCTATCAGTATTTTTTTTGGTGAAGGATGATTCCACCTGTACCCGTGAATAGCCAGGTTGTTCATATTGAAAGAGATCAGTTCGGCCTTTTTTATAATAGCAGATGGTGTTTGCTGAGTGCTCCTGCGCGGCGTACAAAATAAAGTGAAGGCTTTTTGAGCCGCTTTTTGCGGTGAAACGAGCGCAGTAAGCTGTAAACGGATTCTCAGGTAGGTAAATACAATTTTGCGGGAAAGCTTCATGATGTGCGAATATCCATAACAAACAACAAAATTAAAGGAGTTTAGCGCTAATTTGCAACAATGAAAATTGTAATGGTAGGAACCGGTAACGCAGCCAATGTGTTGGGACGTAAAATCATACAGTCCGGACATCATATCATACAGGTTGCGGGCCGTAACCCGGCTCATGCCGAAACCTTAGGTGTATTGTTGCATGCACAGGCTTTTGGTAATTTTTCTGATATTACCGGTGATGCTGATCTGTATATTGTAGCGGTTTCCGACTCCGCACTGGCAGGTATACACAACTGGCTGCCGGTAATAAAACAAGGTATTGTTGTACATACGGCGGGTGCTGTTAGTAAACTGGTACTAAAAACAGTGGCAGGAAGCTATGGCGTTTTATATCCTTTGCAAAGCCTGCGAAGCGACAACAGTGCAATTCCGGAGATACCCTTTTTAATAGATGCGGATTCACCGGACACGCTGCAGCACATCCGGTCTTTTGCTGCTTCGCTCTCCGGGAAAGTGGCGTATGCGGATGATGTTACAAGAATGAAACTGCATGCAGGAGCGGTTATGGTTAACAATTTTCCTAATTACCTGTATACGCTTACCCAGGATTTCTGCACAAAAGAAAACATAGACTTTTCGCTGTTGATGCCACTGCTGTATGAAACGGTTCACAGGCTGGAGCAGTATCCTGCGGGGCTGATGCAAACCGGACCGGCGATGCGGAACGACCAGGATACCATAGCAAAGCACCTGTCTGTGCTGGAGCCTTACCCCGGGCTTGCAAAAATATACCTGGAATTATCCGTTAGCATTACGGACTATTATGACCGATTGAGATTTGAAATTTGAGATTTCAAATCTCAAATTTCAAATTTAACCGGCTGGCGTTTATCTTCACGCCATGAAACTGGCAGGCGCGTTTTTAAGATTGATCAGGTATCCCAACCTAATATTCATTGCTGTTACGCAGTTTCTCTTTTATTTTTGTATTCTTTATCCTGCCGCACATCCTCATGTTTTTTTTGCCGATGAGTTCAGCCTGTTGCTTTTGCTTGTTGCATCTTCTGTGAGCATTGCAGCCGGAGGCTATGTGATCAATGATTATTTTGACCTTAGCATAGACCAGGTAAATAAACCCGGCCGCATAGTAGTGGAAAAACATATTCACCGGCGGTGGGCCATTATATGGCATTGGATATTTTCTACCGCGGGGGTAGTAATGGGTTTTTATATATCTTTTATAACACGCAACTGGCTCATCGGCTTTTCCAATGTGCTATGCGTATTATTATTATGGGTATATTCCACTACTTTCAAAAAAAAGCTGCTCTCCGGTAATATCATTATTTCTTTGCTTACTGCATGGGTGGTGCTGGTCGTTTTCTTTTTTGTTGATTATTTTCCCGCTAATATTATTCCCGGGTGGACAATGCCTGCTGCCATGGATGAACAGGCGCACAGGCGCGTTATGCGGCTGGCATTTTTATACGGAGGTTTTGCTTTTGTTATTTCGCTGATACGCGAGGTAATAAAAGATATGGAGGATATGGAAGGCGATGCAAGGTATGGATGTAAAACCATGCCCATTGCCTGGGGCGTACCCGTGGCAAAAGTGTTTACAGGGGCGTGGCTGATGGTGCTCACGGGCACATTGCTTGCCATACAGTTTTACGCTATGTACTTAGGCTGGTGGTGGAGTATCTTATATTGCTCGCTGCTGATCATTATTCCATTACTGTGGATCACGAGAAAGTTGTACCTGGCATCTGTTGCCACCGATTATCATTACCTGAGCGGCACTGTAAAATTTGTTATGCTTGCCGGCATTCTCTCTATGATTTTCTTCAAATTATATCAGTCATGAAAAAAATAGTACTTGCTTCCGGGTCGCCAAGAAGAAAACAATTGCTCGAATGGGCAGAAGTGGATTTTGATATTATTGTTGTGGCAACACATGAAAGCTTTCCGGAGGGCTTAACAACAACACAAGCGGCCATACATATTGCCAGGCAAAAGGCGCTGGCCGTACAGGCCTGCGCAACATACAGGCGATACGATCAGCATGTTCCGGTTCTGGCGGCAGATACAATAGTGGTGTGTGAAGGAAAGATCATTGGTAAGCCGGCAGACCGCGATGATGCCATCCGCATCCTCCACCTGCTGTCGGGCAAAAAGCACGAGGTCATTACCGGCGTGGCTATCATAAACGGTAAGGAAGAAAAAACATTTGCAGACATTACGGAAGTGTGGTTTCACGAATTAACCCACGAACAAATTGTATTTTATACAGACCGCTACAAGCCTTATGATAAAGCCGGAGCCTATGCCATACAGGAATGGATAGGCGTTGTGGGCATCGCACGCATTAACGGCGATTTTTATAATGTGATGGGCTTACCGGTGAGCAGGGTAGTAAGAGAGATGGGGATTTGAAATTTGTTGTTTGAATTTTATTTGTTTCTTGGGATTTGGTTCTTGGTGCTTTGCGGTTATCAGATCGGTTTATCAGTGACTGCTGACAGCCTTCTTCGAATTTCGGATTTATCGCTTCGGATTTCGGATTTAAAATTTATTTGGTTCTTGTCATTTGGTTCTTGGTGCTTTGTATTGTATCTCTGTGCCACTGTGTCTCCGTGGTTTATGGTTTCCCGCTTCGGATTTAACCATCCATATAACATTCCTTTTAAAGGGTAATCGTTACATTTACATTTCTGTTGAAGTAAGGATAGCGGGCGCAACGGGTAACCGGATAAACGTTGAACAGCATGATGAAAATGACAGTATTTTTTTTATTTCTTTTTACCTTTTTTGTATCACAGGCCCAACCACCCGTTTCACTGAGCAGCTCCGAAATTTTACTCCGCTTAAAAAAGCTGAATGTATTGGGAAGCGTTTTATATATCGCTGCGCATCCTGATGATGAAAATACAAGGCTGCTGGCCTACCTGGCCAATGAAAAGCTGTACCGCACGGGCTATCTCAGTATTACCCGCGGGGATGGAGGTCAGAATTTAATTGGCGATGAGCAGGGCGCAGAGCTGGGTTTAATAAGAACACAGGAGTTGCTGGCGGCCCGCCGCATTGACGGAGCGGAACAGTTTTTTACAAGAGCTTACGATTTTGGCTTTTCCAAAAGCACGGAAGAGGCTTTGGAAAAGTGGAATAAGGAACTGACTCTTGGCGATGTGGTTTGGGTGATCCGTAAATTTCAACCTGATGTGATCATTACCCGTTTCCCGGAAGACAGCCGCGCCGGCCACGGGCACCATTCCGCTTCGGCGGTGCTGGCGCATGAGGCCTTTATTGCTGCTGCAGATCCGCAACGGTTTCCCGAACAATTAAAAAAAGGCGTTCAGCCCTGGCAGGCAAAGCGCATTGTATGGAATACTTTCAATTTTGGCGGCAACAATACCCAAAGTGATGATCAGTTTAAAATGGACGTTGGCGGGTACAATGCCCTGTTAGGAAAAGGGTATGGGGAGATAGCGGCCGAAAGCCGCAGCCAGCATAAAAGCCAGGGCTTTGGTGTAGCCGCCCAGCGGGGAACGGCATGGGAATATTTTTTGCCTGTAGCGGGCGAAGCGCCTGTGAAAGACCTGATGGACGGGGTGGAAACAGGCTGGGAGAGAACTGCCGGTTTTGGCGTATTGGATCGCCTGCAACTCGCGGAGAGGACAGACAGAATAATTAATGGTTTTTCGTATGATCATCCGGAAATGTCTGTATCTGACCTGGTGAGCCTGTATAAAAACCTGATAGCAGCCAACGGGCTTTCTCCCTATTGGCAAACGCAAAAGCTGAAGGAATTATCGGAACTGATCCGGTCTTGCTCAGGTTTGTTTTTTGAAGCAAACGCTGATGTTCCTTATGTGGCGGCGGGCGATTCATTGCGTATAAACGTTAACGTTATTAACAGGGGAGCATTACGCGTATCGGGTATGGTGGTCAGGCCTTTCAATTACCAGCTTCCGGCGCCATTGCCTGCTAACCAGATGATCTCTTATACCCAAACCATTTTTGTGCCGGTTAATATGCGGATATCGCAGCCTTACTGGTTAGAAAAAGGATTAAATGAAGGTCATTTTATAGTAGATGATCAATCGCTGATCGGTTTGCCGGAAAGTTCGCCTGCGTATGAAATGACGCTGTCGGCAGAAATAGATAACCAGGTCTTCCTTTTTTCCACGCCCGTTCGCTATAAATATACCGATCCCGTTCGCGGTGAAGTATACCAACCCCTTCCCGTTGTACCGGCTTTATCCCTGAATGAGTCGCCACAGTTTGTTTTCACCCGGCTGAATAAGCAACCTGCATCCGCTATAAAATTAAATGTAACATCATTATCAGCATCACTTCAAAAAGCAAAAACGCAATACTATCAGTATGAATATAAAGGGAAGGAACTGGTAAAGAACAGCGTATTAACAGATACAGCCTTATCGCTTCACAAAAATGATGTGATCAGCTATGTTTTAAAAACAAGCGATATACTAAAGCAAACAAAGGAAAAATCGCTTCGTTTTTTTGCTGATGTAAGGGCGCCCTATAAAGAAAGATATCAAAGCTATACGATCCGTAAAATTGAATACGCCCACATACCCGCCATCACTTATTTTTATTTGAACAAAGTAAAGATAATAGAAGATGAAATTATTACGGCCGGAAAGAAAGTAGGATACATTACCGGCGCAGGCGACAGGGTGCCGGAAGCCTTGCAGGAAATGGGATATGAAGTTACCTTCCTGAATCAAAAGGATATTGTTGCCGGCAGTCTTAATGGCTTTAACGCTATCGTGATTGGCGTACGCGCCTATAATGTAAATGAATGGCTTAATAATGTATATGATAACCTGATGGATTATGTAAAGAAAGGGGGCAATCTTGTGGTACAATATAATACCCGCAATTTCAGCGGTCCGCTCAATGCCAGGATCGGCCCCTATCCGTTTGAAATTTCAAGAGGAAGAGTAACTGACGAAAATGCCGCTGTTCATTTTCTGCAGCCCGCGGATCCTGTGCTGAACTGGCCCAATAAGATCAGCCCGAGAGATTTTGATGGATGGGTACAGGAAAGGGGTATCTATTTTGCCGAAGCGCCGGATAAAGCCTATAAAAATATACTGGGCATGAAGGACCCCGGCGAAGCGGAGCAGCAGGGAAGCCTTATCGTAGGCCGGTATGGAGAGGGCAGGTTTATTTATACGGGATTGGTTTTCTTCCGGCAATTACCTGCCGGTATTGGCGGTGCTTACCGATTATTTGCTAATTTGGTGGCTAATCCTAATCTTCAAAAAACAAATGGCACAGCAAAAAAAGAATAACATTAATAAAGGGTCGGCAGTAGGAGTGGTTATTGGTGTAGCCCTGGGCATTTTAGTAACATTGGTTTTTAAAAAAGTGGGGTATGGTATATTAATGGGTATTATTGTGGCGCTGCTGCTGCGCCGGTCGCTTAAATAAATAATATGGAACAATCCAATGAACGTCCGCCTGTATTTAAAAGCTGGAATGCCTGGTACTTTATTGTGGTGGCGGTGCTGGTGTTGCTGATTGTATTATTTACTTATTTCACGAAAACTTTTTCATGAGTTATCCCGACTGGTTTGTACTGGTTATAACCCTTGCTGTTATCATTTTGTATGGTGTATACAAGAGCCGTACTACCCGCAATCTTGACGGTTATTTTTTGAGCAACCGTGAAATGCCCTGGTATATCGTATTGTTCAGCATTATGGGTACTCAGGCCAGCGCCATCACTTTTTTATCGGCGCCCGGACAGGCGTACACAGATGGCATGCGCTTCGTGCAATACTATTTTGGATTGCCTTTAGCCATGATCGTGCTGTGCGTAACCTTTGTTCCTATTTTCCATAATTTCCGGTTATACACGGCCTACCAGTTCCTGGAGAAACGCTTTGATGTAAAAACAAGAACGCTCACTTCCTTTCTCTTTTTGTTGCAGCGGGGATTATCTACAGGTATAAGCATTTATGCCCCGGCAATTATCCTTTCTTCCCTGTTGGGCTGGAACATTTACTGGACCAATATTTTTATGGGGGGCCTGCTCATCATATACACCGTAGCAGGAGGGGCAAGAGCGGTTGCCTATACACAGCAACTACAGATCGTTATTATTTTTGCCAGTATGTTCATTGCCGGCTGGCTGGTGGTAAAATACCTGCCGGAGGGCGTGGGTCTTTTTGATGCGTTGAAGATAGGCGGCGCGATGGGCAAAACCAATGTAATTACCACCGGCGTTCGGGAAGGCAGCGGATTCGACTGGAATGATAAGTATAATTTATGGAGTGGAATAATTGGTGGGTTTTTCCTGGCACTCTCTTATTTCGGAACCGACCAAAGCCAGGTAGGACGGTATCTTACGGCAAAATCTATCAGAGAGAGCCGGATGGGCCTGTTAATGAACGGGCTGGTTAAAGTGCCTATGCAATTCCTGATACTGATGCTGGGGGTGCTGATCTTTGCTTTTTACCAGTTTCACGATGCTCCCCTGTTTTTTAATCAAACCCAGGTGCAAAAAGTAAGCAACTCGAAATATGCGGCATCGCTGGCGGAAATACAGGATCATTACCAGGCGGTAGATTCGCAGAAAAAGCAACTGGTACAATCTATTGCCGCAAGCGGAACGGCAAATATTTCGGCAGAAAACCGGTTGGAGCTTACCTATATTAACGGGCAAAGAGACAGCCTGCGCACCGCCTTTAAAGGATTGGTAGTGAAGCCCGAAGTGGGAGGGGATTCCAATGACGCAAATTATATTTTCCTGCGTTTTGTGCTCGATTACCTGCCTAAAGGACTGATTGGGCTGCTGATAGCCGTTATTTTTATTTCATCCTGGGGCAGCATAGCCGCAGCGCTTAATTCCCTGGCATCCAGTACTATTGTGGATATTCATAAAAAATTTATCAATAAAAACTTAGATGAAGCGGGCGATTATCGGGTTTCAAGGTGGTATACGTTAGCCTGGGGAATATTTTGTATTATAGTAGCCCAGTTTGCCTATAATTTGGGCAACAGCTTAATTGAAGCGGTAAATATACTGGGCTCCCTCTTTTACGGGGTGATACTGGGTGTATTTTTACTGGCATTTTATAGCAAGCCTGTAAAAGGGAACGCGGTATTCTGGGGGGCCATACTGGGTGAAGCGCTGGTGATTACATTATTCCTGCTGAATGAGCATAAGATCATTAATCTCAGCTTTTTATGGCTTAATGCCATTGGCGCCCTCGCTGTTATGCTCATTGGCTGGCTGTTGCAGCTTTTCCTCTTCAATAAGCGGGCTGCGTAATAATTTAAAGCCTCTTTTTTACCATTAATCGAAAAATGAGCTGTGTTGGCCGATTTCGCAGAACGGCTATGGGATTGCTGTGTATCTTCACACCAGTTAATCATATCCGTATATCCATTGCCTTTGTAAAGCCGGTTTAAAAATCTAAAATTATGAAAACGTATCAATTGCTCAGGAACAACAAACAAATGGGATATTACACAAAAACCTGCTTACTTCAGATCGGGCTTCAGCCATTAGACCTGTTATGGGTAGAAGGAGAAAGCATTACCTGGAAACATCCTTCGGAACTGGAAGAGTTTTGCGCATATGCATCCCCGGTAGAGCTTACAGAAGCCACGGTAGTAAATAACCGGAAAGAAAAGCAGATCCTTTATTTCGATTCGCATATGGCAGAGATGGAGTATAAAAAAGTGAACATTCAATATATTCAGGAACCCGATGCTGTTTTGTATGATGTAGCTCCCGGCTATGAATACCTGGTAAGGGCGCAAAGCTTCAGGCTGCCGGTTGATGAAGTGATCGCAGAAAATAATGCCGGGCAGGAAGCGGTAGATGCGGCTCAGGCTATATTAGATCATGCTTATCCGGTAATGGGTGCAGGTCAGATAATAGACACACCCGAATACAAAGCTGATTATAACAACTTTACAACCATATGGAAAGTGAAGAACAGGAAAGAAGAACAGGTGGAAGACAGTGCCATGCGAAAAAAGCCCAGCCTTTTGAAAAGCGGATTGGGCGCCATAATAACGGGCTTAATAACACTTGCGGCAACCGGCTTCAATTTTAAAATATAGTAAAGTGAAAAACAGAGACTATAGGATATTAACGTACAGTTTGCCATTTTTTAGCGGTAAACTGTACCATTTTTGATCATACTCCAATACCTTTGAACCTGATTCCCCGGGTACTTCCTGTTTCATTTCAAATCCTCCTCCTCTGAATATCCATGCCATGGGCATATTATTGATTTTCTATTATCCGTTCCTTTGAAATATTCGAAATTGAACCTCTGGTAAAAATTGTATGTTCATGAAAGAATATTTGTTATTGCGGAACAATACCGAATCGGGGCCTTATTCGCTTGATGAATTGAGGGTAATGGGCTTAAAGGCCTATGACCTGATCTGGGTTGAAAAAAGGAGCTTTTCGTGGAAGTATCCATCGGAGATCAGTGAACTGTCAGCATTTGCGCCTCCGGTAGAAATGCGGGGGCCAGGTAGTAGCATGGATGATTTAGAAAACAGGGGGGCTGATAGGCCGGATGCCGGGAACAGGGCTGATTGGGCTTTGGTACAGGATAAACCGGTTGCTAAAAAGAAAGCGCCTGTAAAACAGCTCAGTCATATTGTAGCCTTACAGCCTACAGTAGAGCATATGCGTATCAGAACTATAAAATCTGTTGTTCAACCCCATATGGTGAAGGTGGAAATACGTGAAAAGGAATTAATTGCAGATCCTCCTGTAACTGCATCCGGGTATAATGCCGGTTATATGCATAAACAGCCGGAAAGGGGGCATTCTGCAACCGCGTTTCTGCAACCGGTTCATACATGGCTGCGTAAGTTTCACCCGTTGGAAGGCCTGCACGCGTTAAGCAATAATAATAAAATGGAAATGATCGTGCTCGCCGTTGGCGCCGCTTCTTTGCTGGCGGTAGCTTATTTATTTATTACTACGGGATATTGAGGATATTGAGAAAACTTACTTTTCCTGCTCATATGTTGCAGGCGCATCTTTTACCGTTACTTTTTGTGTATTGTGGAGGCTGTTGATCGTAAATCCTGTTTTGTACAAATGCAGGAACAATAGTAAAAAGGCTATACCGCCTAAAACGCAGGCCCATATCCACCATCTTTGCTTCGGGCTGGTCACTGCTTCATCTTCCGGGTAAGCTGCGTCACGCCGTATAAAGTTTTCGCTTACTTCCGTGTCGCCCCTTAAAATAGTATGGTTGGCATTGGTTCTGATGATACGTATCGCCGGCACAGGCTCCATAAAATCGTAGGTAATGGTTTTGGCCTCCAGTGTAATGTTACTACCCAGTTCGGCACGCAGCACGCCTACTTTGTCCCATACCATTTCTCCCTCCTGCTTCAACTGGTTTTTTAATTCATACGAAAAATCATTCACTCTTTTAATGGCTTCCCATTCTTCTACCTCTAAGCGTGCGGCCACATATTGAAAGAGGTCTTTATCAGGCGCATCATGCATATCATCGAAAATAATTTTTTGCATGGGCGGCTCAATCATATGGTCCGAAAAATTGCTGATGGCCGGAATGTTCTGTAGCTCAAGGGTGCCAAGCCCCGGCAGGCTTAACGACTTATGTTGTATGAGGTATTGATGCAGGATATGAAACATGAAAATGCTTTAAACAAATTGCAATGCCACTAAGATAATATTTTATCCTCTCACTTTTCACGGGAACATGCACACATCATTTGCCTGAGATTTAACACTATCTACTTCGAAAAATTATATATAATACCCCCCAGGATGTTAAAGCCATATACATCATACTGGTTCCAGCGCTGGTACTTGTTATTGAAAACATTATTAGCCTGCGCCCACAGGTTAAACTGTTTGGTTATTTTAAATTCCAGTCCGGCGCTCAAATCAACGGGGTGCCTGCCCGTATCCACGCCGCCATCGCTTTTCAGGTATTTGGCACCTTCAAAGAAGAACAGATCGCTCTTAAACCAAAGGTCTTTTAACACTCTCCAGCGGAGCGCAGCGCTAAATTCCCTTGGCGTAATGCCCCAGGGCTGTGGTTCCGTTTTTTGCTTGTTGAAAAGCAGCCAGTTAAAACGGCCTGTTAATGAAAAATCTTCTGCCTGCACCACACCCACTTCTCCGTGCATCTGAAAGGCGTTCAGCTTTTCTTCATTGCGGATGGAAAAGCGGTTTCCGGCAAGAGGAAATCCGGGTGCGCCATAATCATTTACAAACAGGGGCATATTGTAGAACTGTACGAGGCCTACTTTGGCATTGTAAAAAAAGTGCTCCAGAAATGTTCCTTTTATACCACCAAAGGTTTCATTTACACGGGTATTTAATAACTGCGCCGGTTGTGCCAGGTAGGGGTTTATGGAAGCGAACCGTTTGTAAGAGCCCTTGTCGTAATGCATCAACCATCCTAATTGAACGATCAGCCCTTCACCGCCCAATTTAAAATCGGCCAAAAGATCAGGTAGCAGTTTAAATGCCGAATTATCCCATGAAGGAATAACACCACCCTGGATATTAACATTTTCATTTCTGAACTTCAGGGCAAATGGAATCGTTATAACAGAATTATTGATGGTGCGGGCTGTATTATTAGATGAATATTGTGTGTAATCTGCATTTACGCCCAGCTTAATGCTCAGGGCTTCACTAATGGCTTTTTCTAACGGCAGATCGGCCACCGCGTTAAATTCCTTCCCGTTATGGTTGTCGTTAAAGAAAGAGAGTTGAATATCGGGATGATATTTTAAGCCAAACGCTGTAGGTTCTGTATTGCGGAAGCCAATATTGGCATCAAAGGTTAAAAATCTTTGCAAAAGGTCGCCCTTATCAAACTGGTATGCACTATGATCGTAACCATACAGGTAATACTTATCATTATCAAAAGAAAGCTTACCGTAGAGCTCCTGCTTTGCAGCGGTTATGGTGCTGCCGTATATGCTTGCTCCCGCATCAGTATATTCCTGGTATTGCGGCACCTTTCCTTTAGAAGAAACGTAGTGCGCCAGGATGCTGAGATTGGCATTATCGCTGTTATTAAAGCTCAGCCCGGCCTGTGCAAACGGCGTTTGAAGATTACCATAGCCTAATTTCACAAAATTGGTGGCGTCCCATTCCCTGGAGGCAGAATCTATGCTGAGCGCCAATGGGCTGATAGCAAGTGGCTGGTATACCAGCGATAGGCTGGTAATGGGAATATTGTAATTGAATTTTGGTTTTGCGGAATCAGGTACCGGCGGCGCCGCAACAAAATTGATCTTAGCCGCTTCCTTTATTTCAGGCTTAAAGGCAGAAGTGATCTCAATGGTTTGCTTTTTCAGCGGATCCTGGGCCTGCACTGCTGCGAGGGAGCATAAAATTGCCAGTGCCGAAAAAACAAAGGGTTTGTATCTATTGTTTTGCATGATCATTTTCATCTTTTTTTATCTGTAAATACAGGATTGGTGGCTGCTGTTTATCCTGCAATTTTACTTTCTGTTCTTTCGGCATTAATCACCGTCTTCAGCTTTTCAGCCGCTTCGTTCTTTAATTCCGTTATGCGGCTGTTATCAACCACACTTTGTAATGTGGCTTTTGCATTGAAATAATCCTTTTCTTTAAAATAAATATCTCCAAGCAGTATATAAGCCCTGGTGATCCAGAAATCATACGAGCCCGATTTATTGATGGTTTCAAAGGCGGCTTTGTCGGCATTTTTCAAATCGTTAAGGGAATAATAGGAACTGGCAATCTCGTACCGCGCTTCTGCAGCAAATGAAGCTTTGTTGATGCTCACCACATTTCTGAAATTCCGGATGGCTTCGGTAAACGCTCCTTTATCCTGGTCGGCTCTTGCGCTTACCATATAAGCCAGCACTTTATCATCAACACCGGTGTTTTTTTCTTTTAGCAGTTCCTGCGCGTTACCCACGGCTTCTGCCCATTTCTTTTGCTGGTACTGGCTGCGTAATAGCCCGCGCATGGCTTCCAGCCTGTTTTCGCCGCCGGCTGCCAGCATTTTAAGCGTGGTAAAATATTGTTCTGCTTTTGGATAATCCTGCAGTTCAAAATAATAAATACGGCCGGCTTGCGACGCGGCTCTTTCCGCATACTTGCTGGCGCCCCGGTCCGATACTTCCGAATAGCCGGCTACTGCATTTTTCCAGTCTTTCTGCTGGTTATAGATCTCGGTTCTCAGGAACCAGGCATCCAAAGCATTTTGCCCGTCGGGAAATTTGGTAAGATAATTATTTAAAGCGGTAAGCGCGCCGTTGAAGTCCTTATCTATATACCTGTTTTCTGCCGCCCTGTAGGTGAGGTTATCTTCTTCATTAATGGTAACCGACCGGCCTGCACTCCTCATAAAAGCAACATATTCCTCGGTTTTGCCTTCGGCGGTATAAATGGATTTTACATTTTCTATAGCTTCGTTGGCTTCAACAGTATTGGGATAGTCTGCCACCAGTTTCCTGAACTGGGTTAACGCCTCCGTATTGTTGTTGAGGTTAAGATAAGCCAATCCTAACTTTAGCTGAGCGCCGGGCTTCAGGTTACCCGCTACCGGCGCACTCAATACATTGTTTAAATAGGGTACGGCATCGCGGTATTTTTCATCCGCGAGATATGTTTTCGCAATTTCAAGGTTTACATCAGGCGTCAGCAGGGAAGAGGGATATTTGCGTTCAATGGTTTTCATCAGGTTGATCTTCTCATTGCTGCTATTAACCCCTGCAATCATGGCGTTTTGATAAGTGGCATAATCTCCCGATGGCCACGAATAATTGATGATGGCATTATATATGGATCTTGCTTTGGAAAAATCCTTGTTCATATAGTAACAATCCGCCAGCCGCAGGTAAGCATCCTGCTCAACGGGCCTGGCATTTAACGGGGGATTTTTTGAAACCTGCTCAAAAAAGGTTGATGCCTGGCGGTAATTTTCTTTGCGGTAATAGCAATAGCCCAGGTTGTACCTTGCATTAATAACGCTTACTTCCCCGCCGGAGTAAGAGGGGTTGCGGAGATAATCATTATAAAACAGCATGGCTTCATCTAAGCGGTTTTGACGGTAGGCTATTTCGCCCTCCCAAAAATTAATAAGCGGCAATACCGGTGCGTTAAAAGGATCCCTTAGGGCCTTATCTAACACGGCTTTGGCAGCGTTGAGGTCCTGGTCGTTGATCAGCTCCATTGCCCTTCCATACAGCACCCTGGGATACATTCTTTTTACTGATTCTGCCGGAGACGGTATTTTTTCAAGAATGCTTAGCGCTTCGCGGTAATTATTGGTGTTGGCCAAAAGCGCCGCCGCAATTTCAGCCGCTTCTTTCTGGTAGATTGAATTGGGATATTCGTCTAAAAATTTTTTAAACTCGTTGAGGGCAATATCCTGGAAGCCCAGCTCATAGGATAGCTTGGCATAATTGAATTTTGAAACTTCCCGTTGTGCAGGATTGGTATTATTGGCGGCGCAAAAGGAAAAGGCGTTCCTGGCATTGGCTTTGTCGCCTAATTTAAGGTAGGCGTCTCCCAGGATATACATGGCATTCTGGCTCAGCGAATCTTCACCGCCGCTTAGTTGCTTTAAGCCTTCTACCGCTTTATTCAACTGCTTTGCCTGGTAATAGCAATAGCTCAGTTGGTAAAGGGTTTCGCGGTTTACTTTCTCTGTTTTATTTACATAATCTTCTAAGTAAGGCAGCGCCTTTGCATAATCCCCTTTCTCGAACCAGGCATGGCCGATTAATTCTTTCATCGGAACATCGTAGTAGCCGCCCGTTTTGCCAAGCGCCGATTCGCCGTATGCCAGCGCTTCTTCTTTTTGCCCCTGTACATAGTAAATATTGGCTACATAAAAAGGAACAACGTTTTTATATGGATCGTCTTTTTCCACTTTCCGGAAAGCGGTTAATCCTTCCCGGTAGTTACGGTTGGCGTAGGCAATGAGCCCGTAATAATAATTGGCGGCTTTATAATTAGGGTCGGAAGTTGTTTTTGCGATAGACTCCAGCAGGGGGGAGGCTTTGCTGAATTCTTCCAGTGTAAAATAGGCATACCCCTGGTGAAATTTCATGTCGGCAACCTGCCTGTTGCTCAGGCTTTCTGCGCTGGTTTGCTCATAATAGGCCAGCGCTTCCCGCATATCGTTTTTACGGAAATAATATTCCGCAAGATGAAAGCTCAGTCTTTGGGTAAGGGAGGGGTTATAATTTAATACAATAAAGCCTTTGGCTTCTTCAGCAGCAAAGGTTTCATTTTGCTGCAATCCGCAGGCGATGGTATAAAACTGTACATCATCATAGGTGATGTTGTTGTTGCTGCGGTCTGCAGAACGCATCCCGTTCCTCATTTCCTTAAAAAGCGGGTAGGCTAAGCTGTATTGTTCTTTCTGGAAATATTCTTTGGCCTGATTAAAACCAGCCTGCGGATCAGTATAAATCCTTGTTTGCTGCGCGGTGGCGGCGGCTGAAATACATAACAGCGCCATCGTAATATAAATGAAACGTCCTTGCATACATGTGGTGATTATCGTACAACGTTGCTGCGGTTTTGCAGATTGCACGAAGTTCAATGCTCTTTTGTTACAAATTTCTTAAAGTAAAAGCAAACGCTAAGGTACACTGAACAGATTTTGCAATAACCATTCCAAAACACTTGTGGATAAAAGGTTGGTATCTCTTATT
>NZ_DAOMQT010000036.1:0-44324 GCF_035445465.1 Agriterribacter sp. | reverse complement strand
GGTAAATACTCAAAAACATAAACAATAACAAACTGATTTTCATTTCCGAACATCCAAAATTCAGATTATTTCACCTATGATCCTTCGCCCGGAAGTTCATCTCACTACCGGATGGATGTGTTAACAGCTATAAAGCATACCGCAGGGTTATGCCAAAGGTCCTGGGGTCTCCGAGTACGGCAGCATAGTGTCCTGCATTGCCTGCTGCGGGCAATAGTTGCTCAAAGTAGTTTTTATCTAATAAATTGCGCCCCCATAAAAAGGCTGATAATCCCCCTGATATCCTGAATCCCAGCCGGGCATTCAACAGGGCATAGCCGTCAATATTCAGGTACTGGGAGGGCGATGCGCTTGAAGAGAAGCCGGAACGATAATAGCCGTCGGCAGCGATAAAGAATTTTCCTGCCTTACCCAGGAATATAGACGGGGTAGCAAATTCGCCGCCCAAAGAAGTGGTCCATTTGGAAATGCCGGGCAGATCGCCTCCTGAAATATCTTTAAATGCGGATGGTCCGCCGGTTTCTTCAAGTGGAACAGGGGCATTTTTAAAAGATACGTATATGCCTTCTGTATAAGCTAACGCGCCGTATAACGAAAAATGACTGTTGAGCCTCGTATTTCCATCAAACTCCACGCCACGTATACGTACTTTTTCCGCATTGGCGAGGTAGCCGCGGTTTACGCCTACCTCAGCGGTTTGTACCTGCGTCTGGTAATCCTTAATGTTGGTATTGTAAATCGTTAAGTTCAGCGTGGTACCTGGCGCCGGTGTGGTTTTTAATCCAAATTCTATATGTTGTACATACTCAGGTTTTATGGTAGCCAGGTCCAGCAATACCTCTCCGCCGGCAGTAGGCAATCCCCCGAGGTTAAGTCCTACAGACTTGTAATTGGTAGAATAGGTAGCGTAGGTATTAACCTGGCTGGCAGCCTTGAATGCAACGGTCAGTAACCCAGACAGGTTAGTGTTGCTGGTATTTGTATTAAAAGCCTGGTTAGTATACACCGCGTTCTTAAGAGCGATCAGGTCTGGATCATCCGTTTCCATTCCTCCGTAGGTTTCCCGGTTAAAATCTACTTTCTTCTTGTCGTAATTATAGCGCAGCCCGCCCAGCAGGTGCAAACGTTCGGTAATGGCAAAATCCAATTGTCCGAAAGCCGCGCCGCTAAAGGTGTTGAGAGATGATGTTGTTCTGATGCCATAGCCGTCAAAAAGCCCGGGTGTATTCCATTTGGGATTCGTTGTATTTTGTGAAAACCGCCATTGTGCAGCGCCGGATTCTTCTGTATGGTAAGGGTTTGTTTTAAGATCCTGGCCTATGGCAAACAGGCCGAATACGCCACTCAGACGGGAAGATAAATCGCCCGCATAGCGTATTTCCTGCGACCAGTTTTTATGTTTGGACGGAGCTTGCGATAAGGTTAGTACCGGAAGTCCGGTAAAGTCGCGGTCATTGGAAGGGTCCCATTTCCAGTAACGCCATGCAGAAGTGGAAGTAAGGGTGCCCGATCCGAGTTTAATATCAACATTCAGGGAAGCGCCACCGAGGTCGTTGCCCGACCGCCAGGTAGTATTGTGATCAATCTTCCTGTCGAAGGGATTGCGGCTGGGCAGATCATAATTCAGGTCGGCTATGATCTGCTCAAACTGGCGGTATGCGGGGCGTTGGGTAGTTACAACACCTGCCACCACCTGTGCATAGCCATCGGGGCGCTGACTGGTTGCATCTCCTGCCAGCGTGATCTCTATTCTGTCCGATGGCACGTATAGCAACTGCCCGCGAATGCCCAGGTTATTAACATCGTTTGTCTTCTTCTGCGTGGCTACGTTTTCAATCAGCCCATCCCGCTGCGTACCTGAAAAGGATAACCGCCCGGCAAGTTTCTTACCCAGAGCGCCTGTAACGGAGCTCTTGGCCTGGATAAATCCATAATTACCGTAGCTCACTTCAAAGTTAGCGCCAGGCTTAAAGCTGGGCTTGCGGGTTATAACGTTGAATGCCCCGGCTGTTGTGTTCTTGCCAAACAATGTTCCCTGGGGGCCACGTAATACTTCAATCCTTTCAATATCTATGAAGTCGAGCGTTGCCGCAGCGGGACGAGCATAGTAAACACCATCTACATAAAAGCCAACGCCGGGCTCTACGCCATCGTTGGTAAGTCCGTAGGTAGTGCCCTGCCCGCGAACGTTGAGCGCCGTGTTACGTGGATTGGAAGAATAGAGCTGAACAGAAGGGATCAGCTCTTTCAGCCTGTTTACATTAAAAGCCCCGGCATCTTCAACAAGCGCGCCGGTTACCACCGAAATAGGAATAGGAACATTCTGTAATACTTCCCTGCGGCGCCTGGAAGTGATGATGATCGTATCCTTCTGGTACAGCGGCTGCAATTGTATCAATACATTATTTACGTTGTTGTTTCTAACAATCAGTTCACGGGTCTCATACCCGGCAGAAGATATGATCAGGGAAAAGGGAAATGATTGCTGGTGGCTGTCAAAAGAAAACCGGCCGGTGGAATCTGTAACGGTGCCTGTGGTTGTTTTTTTGATGGTTACGCTGGCGTAAGGTACGCCCGTATTGTTTTCATTAACTACACGGCCGGTAAATTGTGCGAAGCCTGCCAGGGGCAATAAATATCCTAAAACCAGGAGAATATGTTTCATGTATTAAGTTTTGATTGACGGGTATAAATAATAACAGTAGTCTACTAAATTTGTAGAGTATATAAGCAAAAAAAATTACTTGAAAAGTACGTTGCAATGTAGTGTCAACATCGTTGATCCGTAGTGTGTATATGAGTCATATAATGAGGCTGTTCATTAATTATTATGCAAGATTATCATTTTTTTATTAGTCCACAAAATTTATAGACTTTATTTTTTTTTAATGATCTTCTTTCATTGTTGCCAGAAAGCTTACCACATCGCGTATTTCTTTTTTTGAAAGTATAAGTTTCATGTCGGGCATGCTGGATGGTGCGTTGGTTCTTTTGGCTATTTGATCCTTTTTGATAACACGCAAGGGTTCTCCTCCCATTTTCAGGGTAAGGCTTGTTTTGTCTTCCGCCTCCAGTATGCCCGACAAACTGGTACCATTTTTTAATTCAAGGGAAACGATGCCATATCCCGGGGCAAGCCGGGCGCCGGGGTTAATAAGCGATTCCAGGAGTTGTTGCCTGCTGATCCTCCCGGCAATACCGTTGAGCCGCGGACCGGCATTGCCGCCCCTGTCATCGTAAGAATGGCAGCGCATGCACTGTGCATTCTGATTGCGAAAGAAAACAGCTCTTCCTTTTGTTATATCCCCGCCGTACAAGCTGCCTGCATAGGAAGCGATCTGCTCATCGGGAGAAAATTTTTGGGTAATCGTTTTATACTTCGTCTTTAAGTCAGTTACACCAATACTGTCTATAGCTTCACCCAGTTCAAGATATAAGTCCGGCGACAGCTTTCCGGCGGCCATGGTAAGCAGCAGTGCTTCTATTGGTTTTTGCGCATTTTCTTTTGGCAGCTTTCCTAACGCAAGTATGGCCGCCTGTTTTTCTTCCATGGTTTTGTCCGCTATTACTTTCGATAACAGTGAAACCATAAGCCCTTTAGGAAGATCCATTTGCTGCAGCAGGTGAAGTCCTGCAACCCTTACATTCTTTTCCTTATCGGCAAGCGCCTGGCTTACCGCTTCACCCGCCCGGCTGTTGCCAAGCGCAACCAGGGTATTCAGCGCTTCAACGCGCATGTCGGGCGCCGGATCATTTTTTACCAGGGTAAACAGCAGGGGCAGCGCTTCGCCGGTGTTGAGTAGTTTCACGGCTTTTGCGGCGCTGAGGCGTACCACCAGTTCTTTATCTTTCACTAATTGTACCAACGGTACGGCCATATTTTTTTGCAACATGACGGAATCTCTTTCCACACCACCACGGTAATAGCCATCCACCCGGTCCAGCACCGATGGCTTTGCCCATACGCTCAAGGCGTCAATGGCTTCGGCTCTCATCTTTGCGGGAGCACCTTCTTTTAAAGTATAAGCGATTAATTGTTGCATCGCTTTTCCGGAGCCGGTGCGCAGGTTGGCATTAATGATGCGCCTGATCAATGCTTCGTTTGTAAAATGGGTGCTGCCGAGCAAATCGCCTAATGCGGGTAGCGCGTCTTTAATGGAGTTGTCGTCATTAATGGCCCTTGCCGCTTCCGTTACCACAAACTCATCCTTATCGTTAAGGAATTTTGCAATGCCGGCATTGCCCATCCGCCTGAGTGTTACCACGGCGGCTATCCGTAATGCACGGGAAGGGTTTTGTGCCAGGGCGACAACGGGGTCTGCTTTGCCTATACGGGCCAATGCCAGGCAACCGGCATGACGCAGGTAAACATCTTCATCATTGTTCTCCTCCAGCATAGTAATAACCGCGTTTATGGCAGGCGCGTATTTGATCCTGCCCAGCGCTTCTGCTGCAAAGAACCTGACCCGGCTGGCGGTATCTTTCAAAAGCGGGAGCAGCTTTTCTCCTGCAGCCTCGTATTTCATATCGCCCAGCCATTTGGCCGCCTGCGCTCTTATTTCGGGATCTTTATCCTGTAATAAAGACAATAACGGAACGGCATATTTTTTGTCTTTACGTGCCAACTGGCTCATGCCCCATATGGCGTTTATACGTGCCAGTTGGTTACCCGATATGGAAAATGTTTTCTGGAAAATTGCCGCACCATCTCCGCCACGCTTCACCAGTTCAAACTGTGCCTTTTGACGTACCCGCATATCCGGCTTTTCCAATATTGCTGCCAGCTCTTCTTCTGATTTGCCGGTAAAATTTTCGGATAATAGTTTTTTTGTTTCTATGCGTTCGGGAGAACCTGCCCCCTGCGGAGCATCCAGCCGCCAGATACGCCCATAATCGTGCGTATCCCAGCCGTCAATCCAGTCGGCCAGGTACAAAGAACCATCGGGACCGAAGTCCAGCCCGGTTACCAATACGCCGCTCAGTATTTTTTTGGTTTCACCCAGCTCGAAACCCGCTCCTTTAGGGTTGAGCTTAAAATTATGCACAGCAGAATTGCCGGGATTGCCCACAAACTCCGACACAAAAAATGAATTTTTATATTGCGCGCTTAATGCCGTACCCGGGTTGTATACAAAGCCGCTTGGACCGCTTACAAAATTGCTGATGCAGGGTATAATATAGGCTGCCTGCCCTTCGAACCGCGGCAGATGCATTTTTTCTTCCATCCACACTTTGTAGGTATTATTTTTAGGGTCGCGGTATTTGCCGTATTGCCAGTTGCTTCTCCAGCCCGCATCAGAGCCGTTAACGATATATACCAGCCTTTCTTTTTCACCGGGATGGTCGCCATCGTTGTCTTCGCTGATCAGGTTGCCATATTCATCAAAGGCAAATTCATGTGTGTTGCGGAGCCCGGCGGCAAATATTTCAAAATCACTGCCATCGGGATTGCAGCGGGCAATTACGCCACTGTTCGGGTATGCCCATACCTGCCCGTCGGTACCCTTGCCGTTAAATCCAATATCGCCGATCTGCCAGTAAATCCTCCCATCGGGTCCCATTTCAATGCCCGACATACCGTGCCCGCCAAAGCCGATGTGTACGCCATACCCATGGGATAAGGATACTTTTTCATCGGGAATGCCATCTCCATCCTTGTCCTTTAATTTCCACAGGTCAGGTGCAACGGCAACATACAGGTCATTATCATGTTTAAATACCGAGCCCGCAACATCCGTTACTTCGTCATGAAAATCATCAACGATCAATTGTGTTTTATCGGCAATGCCATCGCCATTTGTGTCCTGCATTTTGTATATAAGTTCCTTTTCTACAGTCAGATCCCGCCAGTCGTGCGAGCTGTCTTTATTCAGATCGGCCAGCCATTCGTTGCGTTTGCTGTTTTCGGGCGACAATTCGCTCCGCAGGAAAGCTCTTCGGTCTTCCACCGTTTGAAACGATATGGAAGGTATCTCCCATTCACGGTGACCCCGGATGTCGAACTCTGAATTTTTTTGCCGGTCGGTAGTAGTATAATAAAGCGTACCATCATTATCTACCTGTATAGCAACAGGTGATATAACTAATGAATCTGTGCCCCATAAGCGGAGCGTTAAACCTTCCGCCAGCTCCGGTTTTACCATGGCTTCGATGGAGGCTGCAAAGCTGGCAACCACGGCCGAATCCATTTGTTTGATAATGGCAACGGGCTTATCCGGTTGCCGGCAGGCAGCACAAAAAACCACAATAAAAAATACCGGCAGGCAGTAAGTGCAAATTTGTTTTCTGGTCATAACAAGGGTAAGCGTTATTTTTCGGGTAATCTGTATCTGTACGGGCAGTGGCCCTATTGAAATCTCATTTCCGTCCAAACACTATTGCTAAATATAGTTACTTTTCGTTTTTCTCCCATAAATTTTGCATAAATTGGTCTGTTGGCAGAAGGTATGACATTCTGGTTTGTGGAAGATGGCATTGCAGATGTTGAGCCTGCTCTAATGATTTAATAAATGAAGCGGTACTACGATCAAAAAGTGTTGCAGGAATTAAAACTGTGGCAGTACCGGATGCTGGCCGGACCATCTTTTTTTGATCGCCTTTCGAAACGTTTTCAGAATAAAGTGAATAGTTTCATTCCCGAGAAAATACACGAGGCCATTACGGTTACCATTAAACAAATGATCAGGGGTGTTTTATACGGTGCAAATATTACTACCCCTAAGTTCAAAAAAGATGTATCCCTTCAGGTAAAAGACGCCCTTGCTGAAGAAAAAATAAGGCTTTACCAGAAAACCGCCGCTGCCGAAGGAGGCATTACCGGCGCGGGTGGAATATTGCTGGGGTTGGCCGATTTCCCCTTACTGATTGGCATCAAGCTCAAGCTTCTTTTTGAACTGGCTGCCATTTATGGATACAACCAGAACGACTACAAAGAACGGCTATATATTTTATACATTTTTCAACTGGCTTTTTCCAGTGCGCAGCATCGTAAAAACATTTACCAGAGAATGGTTAACTGGGAAGAGCAGCAACAGTATTTGCCGGAAGACATTCACCAGTTTAACTGGCGGAGTTTTCAACAGGAATACCGGGACTATATTGATGTAGCTAAAATGGCTCAACTGGTGCCCGTAATTGGCGCGCCGGTGGGAGCAATCGTAAATTACAGGCTGATCAGAAAGCTGGGGAAAACAGCTATTAACGCATATAGAATGCGTTCGCCTGCCTTTGATGTGCTGAAAAATACCAGTGAATCCCGGAAGGAAGAGGAGCGTTAATCAACCATTATTTCTATTGTGGCGCCTATACCTCTTTCGGTAATAGCGTCGCATTGCGGTTTAAGTTCATCGTATTCACCTTGTTTTACCGCGTATTTGCCTTTAAAGTGAATAATATAAGCACATTGTTCTGCCTGTTCGTGTGTATGACCGCAAACTTCTTCCAGGGTTTCAATAACCCATTCAAAGGTATTCACCTCATCATTCCATACAATAAGCTGGAATGGTTTTTCGGTTATGACCAGCGTTTCTTTCTCTTCTGCTGTAGATGTATTCCCAACTGGCATAATTGAAATTATTTTCTTTTCAAAATTAGCATTTACTGATCAATTGCAACCACCCTGTAATAAAAACAACAGCTGCTTTATAAAACAACTTTTTAAATAATATAGTATTGATATTGGTTACAATATAAATTACTGCTCTGCAATATTTTATTATTTTTGACGCAATTCCCGATAAATGCGTAATTGTGTCATATTATGGTATTATTGAATGGATGGACTTTCCCTTTAAATGATCCGATTCCAATTTTCGTTATCGTATTGTTTATTATTCTGCTGGCGCCTATTTTACTTCGTAAGTTACGTATCCCCAGTATCATTGGCTTAATACTGGCAGGCATGGCAATTGGCGATCACGGTTTTAATCTGATAGCCAAGGGTAGCATTGACTTATTTGGCAAAGCAGGGTTGTTGTATATCATGTTCCTGGCCGGTCTCGAACTGGATATGACGGAATTTAAAAAGAACAGGCATAAAAGCGTTGTTTTTGGATTCTTTACATTCATTATTCCGCTGGGACTGGGCTATATATTATGTTATTATCTTCTTCATTTTAATTTTATGGCTTCCCTGCTGGTGTCCAGTATGTTTGCCACGCATACACTTGTGGCCTATCCTTTGGCCAGTCGCATGGGTATTACCAAAAATGAAGCAGTAACCATAAGTGTTGGGGGAACTATTATTACGGATACGGCGGTTCTGTTAATACTCGCGGTAATAACGGGTTCTATTGAAGGCGAGTTGAATCAACAGTTCTGGCTTAAGCTCAGCTTTTCTTTCTTAGTATTTGCTTTAATTGTGCTTGTTGGGTTTCCGTTGATCGGCCGCTGGTTTTTTAAGAAGATCAAGGATGACCAGACAACGCATTTCATCTTTGTATTTGCGATGGTTTTTCTTGGAGCGCTTTTAGCAGAACTGGCCGGGGTAGAAGGCATTATCGGGGCCTTTCTTGCCGGACTGGCGCTGAACCAACTGATACCGCATACTTCGCCATTAATGAACCGGATTGAATTTGCAGGTAACGCTTTATTTATACCCTTTTTTTTAATAAGTGTGGGCATGCTTGTTGATCTGAAGGTTTTATTGAAGGGCAACGAAGCGCTGATCATTGCCGGAGCACTTACCGCCATGGCCCTTTCCACCAAATGGTTTGCGGCGTTTATTACACAAAAAATCCTCAGGTTCTCTGCCATCCAGCGTAATGTGATGTTCGGGCTAAGCACCTCCCATGCGGCAGCTACCATTGCCGTTATTCTTATCGGCTATAATATGAAGATCATAGATGAGCATGTTTTAAATGGCACTATTATTCTGATATTGGTTACCTGTATGGTGGGCTCATTTGTAACGGCGAATGCAGGAAAAAAGCTGGCCATTGTGGATGCCGGTAAGATACCCGATGTTATTAACATACAGGAGCGTATACTTATTCCCGTTATTGATCCAGACAAAACCGATGATTTGCTTGATTTTTCAGTGATGCTTAATACCCAGCAGCAAAAAGCGCCCATATACATGCTTACCGTAATGCAGGATGAAGACAGGCTGAAAGAAAAAGTAGCATTGAACAATAAGAATCTTGAAAAAGCAGTAAAGCATGGTGCGGAAACCGATACTAAAGTGCAAACCATTACCAGGGTAGACCTCAACATGGCAAATGGTATTGCAAGGGCGGTAAAGGAAATGCTTATTTCCGATGTTGTTATTGAATGGTCGAACAAGAGCAGCACGGCAACTGCTTTTTTATTCAATTCTTTATTTGGTACAACAACACAGAATATCCTGAATAGTGTATGGGAAACGGTTTTTATATGCCGGTTCGAATATCCGCTTAACACAACAAGTAAAATTGTTTTGGTGCTAACCAAAAATGCTGAATATGAAATTGGGTTTCACCATTGGGTAAAAAGGGTCGTTGCCCTGTCTAAACAGGCGGGTGCACGTATCCAGGTGTGCTGTACGCTGGCTACACAAAAAGCATTTGCAAAAGAACTAACTAAAAACAGGGGAAGCGCGGAAGTGGCTTACCGGCATTTTGAGGATGTGGAAGACTTTCTGGTGCTGGCGAGAGAAATACACAGCAATGATCTGATTATTGCTGTAAGCGCAAGGAAGGGAACGATATCCTATAATTCCTATATGGAGAATATGCCTGCAAAACTGCTAAAGCATTTTGAAAAGAACAACTTTATCCTTTTATATCCCGAGCAAAGACAGGCAGAGTATATGGAAACGGGTGTGCAGCCGGAGGACCTTGTGCTTACGCCCATACAGGACCAGATAGATAATATTAATAAACTGAGCAGGGCTGTAAAAAAGATATTTAAAGGAAAGGAAAGATAACCTTTGTTATTTTGCAGGCTACCCGGAACTCACCTGCTCCGGGTAGCTGCTAAGGAATTTTGGATATTACGTGTATTTGATGTAGCTTACATACAACGGGAACCTATAGATCTGTAAGGAATTTCAGCCCACTAGTATGATGTTTCAAAAATAATTTTTATCATTGTTTGCTTTTGCATATTAAATTTGATGCCATCATATGAATTTACAACCTATTCAGCGTGTTGAAGGCCTGACGAAGCAGGAGTTTACAGAGCGATTTATCAGAACAAAAACGCCTGTCATTCTCAAAGACTTTGTTAAGGGACCTGCCGTGGATCTTTGGAATTATGATTATTTTAAAGCAGTAGCCGGCGACCTTATTGTTCCGGTACATGGCAGTGAGAACGCTCATCCCGATATGGTACACAGCGCCCCCATGGCCAAAATGAAATTCAGTGAATACCTGGATCTCATTCAACGTGAACCCACGGAATCCCGTTTATTTCTTTTTAACCTGCTGATAGAAAAGCCGGAGATCAGAAAGCAGTTGGTTTTTAATAAAATCGCCGACAATATTCTAACCTGGTTGCCGCTGATGTTCTTTGGTGGAGGGGGGTCCAGCACCCGGAATCATTTTGATATTGATATGTCGCATGTTTTCCTCACCCAGTTCCATGGTGAAAAGAAAGTGACCTTATTTCCCAATAGCAACTCTTCCCTGCTGTATAAGCTCCCTTATAATTTTCATGGTATCGGGGATATGAAGAACATGGATTTTGAAAAATTTCCTGCTTTGAAATATGCTAACGGATGGCAGTGCACCATACGTTTTGGTGAAACCATATTTATGCCTGCCGGTTACTGGCATTATATACAATATGTAACGGGAGGATATTCGGTAAGCGTACGCGCCTTGTCATCGGCCCGCGACAGGGTTACGGGTTTCAGCAATCTTGTATTTACCCGCAATTTTGATAATGCCATGAGAAAGCTGCTGAAGGATAAATGGTATAATTATAAAGTAAAAGAGGCGTATAGCAGGGCTGAAAAAGCCATTCAGCAACTGGAGCAGCAAAACAGCAATATATAACAGTCCGGTTAAAATTCTACCACGGCATACGCTTTGTTATCTACATACGGACCTCCCGGGTGGCGGGCCGTATAGTCGAGGTTGATCCAGTAATTACCCGACTCTTCCCTGTAATATAAACCTGTAAAGTTTTCGGAAGCAAATAAATGGGTGATGGCTTCCTGCAGCTCAGTAAAATTTTTTTTATCGCCACAGTACAACTCCGGGTATACATGGTTTTCGGTTAATACCATCCTGCATTTGGCCCCGATAGCTTTGAGAGCCGAGATCATTAAAATCGTATGATCATCACAGTCTCCCCCCATACCATTTTCAATGGTTTCCCTGGGTGAAGCAAAATACTCGTCGCGGTCCGGGTCGGCCACGTATTTGAAGTTATTATTGATATACTTAAACAGGGAAAGATAGCGAACCTTAGGTCCATATTTTTTATGGTAATCATCAAAATATTCAATAGAGTGATTCACGGCAAAGTTCCTGGTAACAGAATCTTTAGGATTGATCTTTGACTTCAGGCCTTTTACCGCCTTTTCTACCCCGGAATCAAACAGGTCAGGTTTAATGAGGTACAGGTCCTTTTCTTTATTATCTCTGATATCCCAGCTTTTTACTACCAGGTTTTTATAATCAAGGATCATATTACCCAGGTTATAGCCTTCTGTAAACTGGCTGTATATTACGAAGCCCGCCACTAAAATAAAGGAAGGGATAATAAGCGGTCTGAATATCCATAAAACAAGTCTTACCAAAACAAATGCGGCAACAATAGATATTAATAGATCCACATTCCAGTAACCTATAATAACCGGAGGAATAAAGCGATTGATCAAAGGCGCCAAAGGAAGTATGGTCAGTAATCCTATGGTGTTTAATACAAGGCCCCTTGCAAAAAAATGTGTGTTGCCGTTTTCTCCCATGAAATGTAATGATAACGCAAATTGCAATGAGTTATATTATACATCTTGTTAAAAAAATGGCGAAAAGATATGCACATTGACCCCCTGTGGTATACCTGATAAATAAAACTAATAAGTAACATCTCTTCTTTTGGTAACCTTTTCTTTCAGGTAAGTACAGGGAGGTTTCAAAAAGGAATTGTGCTACTTTCGGACATATATTATTCAGCGCCCTCCTATTAATTATTTACACAAATGACAGCAGCATTGTTTGTGCCATGTTACATAGACCAGTTTTATCCGCATGTTGCCATAGCCACCTTACAGGTATTGGAAAAAGCCGGGGTAACGGTTGTATATCCTTCAAAACAAACCTGCTGCGGGCAGCCCATGGCCAATTCGGGCTTTGAACATTTAACCCGGGGTTGTAATGAATTATTCATAAAGAACTTTACCGGGTTCGATTATATCGTGAGTCCTTCAGGCAGTTGCACTTTACATGTGAAAGAACATTTGCATGATGCTGAAAATGAAAAAGAAGCTGAGCATATTAGAACGCGTGTGTATGAGCTAACCGAATTTTTAACAGATATCGTGCAGGTTAAACAGTGGGATGCGAAATTCCCGCATAAAGTAGGCATGCATCAAAGTTGTCATGGACAGCGGGGATTGGGGCTTTCGCAAATGAGTGAACTGGTAGCCGAACCTTTTTCAAAGCCCGGCAAACTCCTGAATATGGTAGAAGGACTGGAAATAGTGGAACTATCCCGAACCGATGAGTGCTGCGGTTTTGGAGGCACATTTTGTGTTGCAGAGGAAGCAGTTAGTGTTAAAATGGGTAAAGACAGGGTAAATGACCACCTGGGCCACGGGGTAGAATATATTATTGGCGGCGATATGAGTTGCCTGATGCATATGGATGGTATTTTACGCCGGCAGAAAAGCAAAGTGCAGGTAAAGCACATTGCTGAAATACTGAACAGTCACTAACTTAACTTATCAGGCATTATATATAATCATATACCATGAACCAAGGAAATAAAGATCATGCAGCGCTGGCCGAACGGTTTAATGAGGATGAGCCGCGGGTAAACTGGCACGATGAAACATTATGGTGGGTACGCGCCAAGCGTGATAAAGCAGCGCATGTGTTGCCGGAGTGGGAACAATTAAGAGAAGCGGCTTCGCAAATCAAAAACAATGTACTCGCCAACCTGAGCGAATACTTATTGCAGTTCGAAGAAAAAGCCAGGGCCAACGGCGTAATTGTACACTGGGCGGCTGATGCAAAAGAGCACAATGAAATTGTTTATAATCTTTTACATGCGAATGGAATAAGCAGGGTTGTTAAAAGTAAGTCTATGCTCACGGAAGAATGCCATCTCAACAGTTATCTGCAAACCCAGGGAATTGAAGTAATTGATACCGACCTGGGTGAACGTATTGTGCAGCTGGCAGAAGAGCCGCCAAGCCATATTGTGCTGCCCTGCATTCATAAAAAGAAAGAAGAGATAGGAGCCATCTTTCACGAGCATCTGGGTACGCCGGCCGGTAATGCCGATCCCCAGTTCCTCACAAATGCCGCCAGGCTGGATTTGAGAGAAAAATTTTTAACCAGGCGCGCAGCTATGACAGGGGTTAATTTTGCTGTTGCAGAAACCGGCGAATTTGTGGTTTGTACCAATGAAGGCAATGCCGATATGGGCGCACATTTGGCCGATGTGCATATTGCCAGTATGGGTATTGAAAAGATCATACCGCAACGAAACCATCTATCTGTTTTTTTACGGCTGCTTGCCAGGAGCGCTACCGGACAGCCGGTAACCACGTACTCCAGTCATTTTAAAAAGCCGCGAAAAGGAAAGGAAATACATATTGTGCTGGTAGATAACGGCAGAAGCGTGCAGTTGGGAAGGGCGGATTTTCGCAATTCCCTCAAATGCATACGCTGCGGCGCCTGTATGAATACCTGCCCGGTGTACAGGAGGAGCGGAGGACATAGCTATCATACGGCCATAGCAGGGCCGATTGGCTCTATACTCGCGCCGAATCTTGATATGCGTAAATATGCCGACCTGCCATTTGCATCTACGTTGTGCGGATCGTGCACCAATGTGTGCCCGGTAAAAATTGATATCCATGATCAGTTGTATAAATGGCGGCAGGTGCTGGTAAAAGAAGGCTACGCTCCCGCAGCAAAAAAAGTAGCTATGCTGGGAATGACCTTTACCTTATCTCATCCGGGCGTATATCAATTTGCGGGTAAGGCAGGCCGTTGGGTGATGAATAAAATGCCATTTATTGTAAATAATAAATTAAATCCCTGGTATAAGCAACGCGAAATGCCTGAGCCTCCAAAGCAATCATTTGGTGAATGGTATAAAAAGAACAGGAAAGATAATGTATGAGTTTGTAGTTTAGTGTTTGTGGTTTATCGTTTGATGCATTTGGCTTCGGATTTCGAGCTTTAGCCTTCGGATTTAATATTTGAACTTTATTATTTATACGATTATGAACAGCAAAGAAAAAATCCTTACCGCAATAAAAAATAATCAACCGGCGCAAAGCGGGCTACCTGAGCTGCAATCCTTTTTGAAGCCGGATACGGAAGTGCTTGAAAAATATATAAATGTATTAACAGCAATTGGTGGTGTGGCAAATGTAGTAAACAGTTATGCCGAAATAGAAAATATTATCCGGCAGGAGTATAAAGAAGTTCAAAGAATAATATCGTTATGCAAAGAACTGTCAATACCGGGTGAGGCGGGAAGGGATGCTGATGCGCATGAACTGGAAACGGTAGGCCTTGCTGTGATACCTGCGCAATTTGGCGTGGCCGAAAATGGGGCGGTTTGGGTAACAGATAATATATTGCCACAAAGGGTATTGCCTTTTATTACACAGCAACTGGCTGTTATTATTAAAAAGGAAAACATAGTGCCAACAATGCATCATGCCTACAAGAATATTGGCAATACAGACTACGGTTTTGGTGTATTTATTGCCGGGCCTTCCAAAACAGCCGATATAGAACAATCGCTGGTATTGGGTGCACATGGTCCTAAAACCATGCGCGTTTTTATATTGTAATATTTTAAGCTTATGTTATTAAAATTACCTGTCTGTTTATTGATTTTGATGATGGCTTGCCAGTTGTCTTTTGCACAGCAAACGATTCCCCTGTACGAAGAAAATATCCCGGGAGCATTAAA
This sequence comes from Agriterribacter sp., assembly GCF_035445465.1. Taxonomy (NCBI): domain Bacteria; kingdom Pseudomonadati; phylum Bacteroidota; class Chitinophagia; order Chitinophagales; family Chitinophagaceae; genus Agriterribacter; species Agriterribacter sp. Next base: position 29,240 of record NZ_DAOMQT010000036.1, on the reverse strand, counting down.
CGCTCCCAATGAAGAACGCTATGATTCGGTTAATGCGGTTGCTTTTAAGGTGTTTACGCCAACATTAACCGTTTATCTTCCACCAAAAGAAAAAGCAAATGGTGCAGCAGTAGTAATTTGTCCGGGTGGTGGCTATGGCGGCCTGGTAATGGGTAAAGAAGGATTTGCTATTGGCGAATATTTCGCAAAGCAGGGTGTGGCGGCATTTGTATTAAAGTACCGTTTGCCGGATGATAAGATTATGAAAGATAAAAGCACCGGTCCATTACAGGATGCGCAGCAGGCGATCCAATTAATAAAACAGCGTGCCCATCAATGGCATGTAGATACAGGCAGAGTTGGCATTATGGGTTTTTCTGCAGGAGGGCACCTGGCTTCTACTGCAGGAACGCATTTTAATCATCCGGTTATCGTTAATAAACAGCAGGTCAACGTTCGTCCGGGTTTTATGATATTGGTGTACCCGGTTATCAGCATGACCGACAGCCTGGGGCATCGTGGATCAAGAAATAACCTGCTGGGCAAAAATCCATCACCCGAAAAAATAAAATTATTTTCCAATGAACTGCAGGTTACGGCTCAAACGCCACCCGCCTTTTTAATCCATGCGGGCGATGATAAAGCAGTGGATGTTGATAACAGTATTTCTTTTTATGAAGCATTGCGGCACAATAAAGTGCCTGCAGAAATGCATATTTATCCAAAGGGCGATCATGGCTTTGTTTTGAAAATGCCAGTAGAAGAATGGATGGATATTTGTATGAAATGGATGAAAGGTAGCGGGTTTATACAGTAGCAGCAGTGTTGTGCAGGAGTGAAGGCTGGTTTTGTTAGCCACAGATTTAAACAGCGTACAAAACACTTATTCAGATAGATAGGTTTATTAGCAAATATTTTTTTACCTTAACCCACCAATAATAACGGATCAATACCGGTCAGCAATAGGATACATAACAACACGCTATGTGTTCTTTTTTGTGTACTATGTACCTATGTGTAAAAACAAGCATTCATGATCAAAGAAAAGTACCTGTAATGAAACGACGATCTGCTATAAAAAACCTCATGATTTTTGCGGGAGGGATATACCTTCTCCCATCCTGCGCAGGCGATGGCAAGTCATCCATTGAACTTAAGAACTTAGACATACTGGTAGGTGAAGAAGCCCTGCTGGGAGAGGTTGCAGAAACGATGATCCCCAAAACGGCTGATGCGCCCGGCGCCAGGGACCTTAACCTGCACTTATTTACTTTAAAAATGGTAGATGATTGTCATAATGCCGAAGATCAGAAAGCTTTTAAATTGGGACTGGTTTCTCTGAATAAAGTTGCGCTGGAAAAAAACAACAAACCTTTCAACCAGTTAGACGCTACCACCAGAATTCATTTTATTGAAAGTACTCTGGAGGATACTACCAGTGATCCTGCGCTTCATACTTTTTTTGAGATCACCAAACGAAGAGTGATACAGGGATTCACCAATTCGAAATATGCAATGACCGATATGAAGCAATATGAAATGGTTCCCGGCAGGTATAACGGATATTTCCCTGTAGATAAGGTTTAATAAAGTACAAAAAATTATGCCTCAGTTAAATACAGACAGCATTAAAGAACGCACATTCGATGCCATTGTAATAGGCTCAGGGATCAGCGGTGGCTGGTCGGCAAAAGAGCTTACCGAAAAAGGATTGAAAACATTGCTGCTCGAACGTGGCAGGGATGTAAAGCACATCAAAGACTATCCTACCACCAATATGCTTCCTTATGAATTCGAGCACAGGGGCGAAGTACCACTGACAATAAGAGAAAAATCACCTATCGTTAGTAAGTGTTATGCGTTCAGGGAAGACGCCATGCATTTTTTTGTGAAAGATGATGAGCATCCCTACATACAGGAAAAACCATTCGACTGGATAAGGGGCTACCAGGTAGGAGGAAAATCACTATTGTGGGCCCGGCAAACGCAGCGCTGGAGCGATTTTGATTTTGAAGGACCGGCACGCGATGGTTTTGCCGTAGATTGGCCGATCCGTTATAAAGATATTGCGCCATGGTACAGTTATGTAGAAAAATTTGCAGGCATAGCCGGTAATAAAGATGGCTTGAAAGAATTGCCTGACGGTGAATTTCTCCCGGGCTACCCGCTCAATGCAGTTGAAGATTATTTTAAAGAGCAGGTGAGTCAAAAATATAAAGGACGCTATGTGATCAGCGCCCGGGCAGCGCATTTGTCGCAGCCACAGCCTATACATTTGGAGCAGGGGCGCGGACAATGCCAGAACCGAACCCTGTGCCAGCGCGGATGCCCTTTCGGCGGATATTTCAGCAGCAATGCTTCTACCATCCCGTGGGCGCAAAAAACAGGTAATCTAACCCTGCGTCCTTTTTCTGTAGTGCATTCCATTATATATGATGAAAAGAAAGGGAAGGCAACCGGTGTTAAAGTAATTGATACCAACACAAAGGAGGAGATAGAATATTTTGCTAAGATCATTTTTGTAAATGCTTCTGCCATCAATACCAACCTTATCCTGCTCAATTCAAAATCAAACCGCTTTCCCAACGGGTTGGGTAACGATAGCGGCGTATTGGGAAAGTATGTAGCGTTTCATCATTATGGAGGAGGAGTAAGCGGCCGGTATGAGGGACAGTTGGAAAAGTTCCGGACAGATGGACGTAATCCGGCAGGATGCTATATTCCCCGTTTTAGAAATGTATACAAACAGGAAACAGATTTCCTCCGTGGTTATGCAGCAGGGTTTAGCGCGGGCCGTGGCTTTTACAGCGATACATCTGTGATAGGAGAAACGCTGAAAGATAATTTGCTGAACCGGAAGCTGGGTTCATGGCATGTGGGTTCGCACATGATGGGTGAAACCATTCCCAAAGAACAAAGCTATATAAAGCTGGATGCGGATAAGAAGGATGACTGGGGCGTTCCCCTCTTAAAAATTTCTGTAGACTTTGATGACAATGACGCGAAAATGCTGGGTGATTATTTTGAACAGGTTAGTGAAATGTTTACGGCCGCAGGATTTAAAGATGTGAAAACCAGCAAGCGTCCCGGTGCTCCCGGATTGGACATTCATGAGATGGGTGGTGTGCGCATGGGGCATGATCCTAAAACATCTATGCTTAATAAATGGCACCAGTTGCATGCCTGTAAAAATGTATTTGTGACCGATGGCGCCTGTATGACTTCAACTTCTACTCAAAATCCATCACTCACTTACATGGCTTTTTCTGCAAGGGCAGCCAATTTTGCGGTGGAAGAACTGAAGAAGGGAAATATTTAATTTGAAAATTTGAAAATGTAAGAATGCGGGAATGGAGAATGGGTAAGAGCTTCGGGACAAAGTGCTTATAGTTTGAACCCGCGTACCTGAATCCTGCAACCTGATACCTCCATTTTTACCACTGACACCTACACCCTATAACCCTATATCTTCCACCACAAGGTTAGTGCAGGATGCTCATGTAAAAGAAACTGTCTATTTTACACTTACAGGCATAATCTTATTAAACGATTGTATTTCATATGCGCCCCTATTTCTTTGCTATCTCCGGCATTTTTATTTTATGTAATTGTCTTTTATCCTGCGATCAGTCTTCCGGCACAAAACCAGGAAAACGTGATGAGAAAAAATTTTCAGAACATGTACGCAGTACAGCATTTCAAACACCCGAACAGGAACGTGCCGGGTTTATATTGCCGGAAGGGTTTGAAATAACGCTCTTTGCTTCCGAGCCGGATATCACCAAACCTATGAATATTGCCTTCGACGACCAGGGAAGGTTATGGGTTACACAATCATCGGAATACCCGATGGCGGCAGGTTTCGGCAGAGGCGGAGACCGCATCAGTATACTGGAAGACACAAACGGAGATGGAAAGGCGGATAAATTCACTCATTTTGAAGACACCTTAAATATTCCTATCGGCATATTACCCGTAAGCGATGGTGCTATTGCTTACAGCATTCCCAACGTTTATCGCTTTACCGATACCAACAAAGATGGTAAAGCCGACAAGCAAAAAGCTTTATTGGGCCCCTTTGGATTTAAAGATACCCATGGTATGGTAAATAATTTCATCCGCGGATTCGACGGCTGGATTCATTCTTCCCACGGGTTTACCAACACATCTACCATAGCCGGCGCGGATGGGGATTCCATTACCATGACTTCTGGCAATACGTTTCGGTTTAAACCCGATGGAAGCCGGGTGGAACAAACTACTTTTGGAAGGGTGAATCCCTTTGGTTATAGCTACGACGAATGGGGTTATCTGTACTCTTTAGATTGTCATACCAAACCCATCTACCAGCTCATCCCTGGCGGCGACTATCCTCATTTTGGAAAGATCGCCCCCGCCGGAATAGGGTTTGCCCCCGAAATGACCAGCTATGAACTTGGATCCACTGCCCTTGCGGGATTGGATTATTACACCGGTGAACAATTTCCTGAAGCATACAGGAACAGCTTTTTTTCGGGTGATGTGGTAACCTGCAAGGTTAACCGCAATACCATGACATTTAACGGATCTACACCTGTTGCTAAACGTGAGGAAGACTTTTTGGTGAGTAACGATCCCTGGTTTCGCCCGGTTGACGTAAAAACAGGGCCGGATGGCGCCTTGTATATAGCCGATTTTTATAACCGGATTATAGGTCACTATGAAGTGCCTTTAAACCATCCCGGCCGGGACAGGATAAGCGGGCGGATATGGAAAATTACTTATAAAGGAAAGGAAGCGCATAAGGATGTGAAAGCAAATGATTGGTCGAAGGCCAGCCTGGAAGAATTGTTAACCGGTTTGCAAAGTGAACAGTTAACTACCCGCTTTGCTATTGCCAACCGCATTGCAGATGTATGGAAAGAAAGAGCTGTTGAGCCTCTAAAAAAATTACTGACTGCTGCTTCACCGGAAAAAGTATATATACAGGCACTGTGGATACTGAATCGCTTAGATGCCTTGCCCGTTACGCAACTTGATGAAGCGCTGCAGCACCAGGATCCGGTAATAAGGGTGCATGCGCTAAGGATACTCACCGAAATGCATACATTGAGTCTGTCGCATCGTGGTATGGTTGTGAAGGCGATGAATGATCAGAATCCTCATGTACGGCGTATTGCAACCGGTGTGCTCACCAAATTTACCAATGCTGAAAATATAGCTCCATTGCTGGATATGTATAACAGAACAGATGAAAAGGATTCGCATCTCAGGTATACAGCGTTGCTCGGTATTCGAAATAACCTGAGAGACAATGCGGAAATAAAAAGAGCATTGGGCATGCAGTGGAAGGAGGAGCAGTTGGCTATCCTGTGTAAAGTAATGCTGGATGTGCCTTCGGCTGAAGCTGCAGGGTTTGTGCTGAACCATATGAAAAGCCATGAGATGCCCCGGCAGCAGCTTATTCACAGCTTTGAATACGCGGGGCGTTATCTTCCATCTTCGAAGGTAGATGATGCTGTTGCGTTGATCAGACAGCGGTTTGAAAAAGATAAGGATGTGCAGTTTATGCTGTACAATACCATACGGCAGGGTATTGCACAAAAGGGAGCTAAGCCTTCGCATCAAATGCAGCAATGGGGTATCGGGTTAACCAAACATTTTCTTGAAAATATTTCCGAAGCCAGTGATGTTTGGAAAAGTCGTCCGCTCGACAGCACCGGTGAGCCTGCAGATCCGTGGCGGGTGTCTGATGAGTTTTTAACGAATGTTGCGCCGGCTTTCCGTATCATCTTCAGCGAGGCGCATGGTTATAATCCAATGGCAGTATTGTATTCGGTTCCGTTTACATTGCCTGCCACCCTGCATATGAATGTTTTTGATAATGATATACACAACAGTGATACCAAAAAAGGCATCTCAAAAAATGTTGTTCGCATACGCCTGCAGGGTAGTAATGAAGTGGTAGCGGAATACCGGATGGAGCAGAAGGAAACCATGGAATTTAAAGATCTCATCAAAGAAAAAGTGCCTTTTGATCTTTCGGCATGGCAGGGGAAATTGGGCTATATAGAAGTTGTTGACAGCACAAAAACAGGCTCCGTTGGAATAGGCAAGCTGGAACCGGCGGTTGTGCCTATTCCCGGCAAGGGAACAGATGAAATGAATGAACGTCGCATACGGGCGGCCGAAATTGCCGGTGAATATAAAGTAGCAGCGCTGCAGCCTGCTTTGCAAAAAATAGTGGCGGCCGAATGGATAGATTATAAAGTTCGTGCAGCGGCAGCCAATGCGCTCATGCATATTGCTTCCGGTAATAATACAGCATTGGTCGGGAAGCTGTTTAATGATAAAACAGCATTGCCTGCACTCAGGCAAAAAATGGCTGCGGCGCTGGCCCAGCACCCATCCGCCGCTACTTACCATATATTGCAGGAAGGATTAACCGGTAGCAGTTTTTCAGTACAAACGGCTATTATTTCTAATCTCGCCGCTTCACAGGAGGGTATAAATCATATATTAGAGGCATTTAAGGAAAAGCAGTTTAATCCGACGGTATTAACGGAGCCGGTGGTGCGGGAAAGACTGGCTGCCAATAGTACACCAGTTCAGCAAAAGCAATTGGATGCACTTTGGGGCAGCAATAAAACGGATGCGGAAGAAAGACAAAAACTGATGGAAGACCGGATAGCCGGCGTAGGTATTTCTACTGCTACCCCCGAAGCAGGGAAAAACATTTTTGTTCAGAACTGTAGTATGTGTCACCAAATAAAGAGCGAAGGAGGTTTGGTAGGGCCGCAGTTAGATGGAATTGGCAATTGGGGTGTTAAGGCCCTTACAGAAAAAATCCTTGATCCCAACCGGAATATATCGCAGGCTTTTCGTACCTATAACATTACTTTGAAGAATGGAAAGCTGGTGAGTGGATTATACCGCAGAACAGAGGGTGAAGTAATGGTATATGCTGATCCATCAGGCAAGGAATTTTCGGTGGCTAAAAGTGATATCAGAGAAAATAAGCCATCGCAGTACACTTTGATGCCCGACCAGTTCAGGAATACCATTAAAGAGGAAGATTTTTATGCGCTGATGAAGTATTTGCTGAGTGTGAAGTGAGAGGTGAGAAGTGAATGGTGAAGGGTGAAGGGTGAATTCGTTTCACGACATGAAAGGTGAGAAGAGAAACGTGCATTTATTCACTATTGACCATTGATTACTCGCGAATAAGTATCTCCCCCCGGTGCGTGTCTTCACCCCGGAATAAGGATATGTTCGTTAAATTTATAAATGTTTAAAATAAAAATTATGATAGCAGAGATGCGTAAAGTATTAATAAGCGGTTTAGCATTGGGCTTAATGATTGCCGGCTGTAATACGCAGGCTAATCAACAAAAATCCCGTACGGTAACATTCAGCAAACAGGTGCTTAGCAAAGATTTCGTTAGCGAAGGCGCTGCCGTTGGAGATGTAAATAAAGATGGCAGAATAGATGTGATAGCCGGTGCTTTCTGGTTTGAGGCGCCGGACTGGAAAAAGCATGAGATAGCAAAGCCGGAAAAATACGTGGTAGGAGTGGGTTACAGCAATTCATTTTTGAATTTCAGCATGGATGTAAACCAGGACGGGTGGATTGACCAGGTACGGATTGATTGGCCGGGGAAAACAGCGGTATGGCATGAGAACCCTCAGAATAAGCCCGGGCATTGGCCCGTGCATGTTATCCATACATCGGTAGGCAATGAGGCGCCGTTGTTTGTTGACGTAGATGGCGATGGCAGGAAAGATATTGTGTGCAACGATCCTGAAAAGAAGCAGATCATCTGGCTGCAATCGCCGCAAAAAAAGGGTGATACCACCTGGGTGCTGACAGTAATAGATGGTAATGAAGGGATACCCGGCACGCATATGTACACCCATGGATTGGGCTATGCCGATATCAACGGTGATGGAAGAAAAGATGTGCTGATCAGCAAGGGATGGTGGGAAGGGCCTTCAGACCCTAAACAGCCCAACTGGACGTTTCATGCTGCGGACCTGAGCGAAGATTGCGCACAAATGTATGTGATGGATTTAAATGGTGACGAACTGGCGGATATCATCAGTTCTTCTGCGCACAATTACGGTATATGGTGGCATGAACAGCAAAAAGATGCCAACGGGAATATTACATTTACACATCATCACATTGATTCCAGCTTTTCGCAGAGCCATAGTCTGGCATTGGTGGATGTTAATGGTGATGGGCATCCGGACCTTGTTACCGGTAAAAGATACTTCGCGCACAACGGCGGAGATCCCGGTGCACATGAACCCGCGGTATTGTATTGGTTTGAATATAAACCGGGGAAAACACCTGCATGGATAAAACATGAAGTGGATAATGACTCCGGCTCCGGTTTGAACCTTGTGGTGGAAGATATTAATGGCGATAAACTGCCCGATATTATTGTATCTAATAAAAAAGGAGTGTATGTTTTTTTGCAGAAAAAGTAAAGCTACTTGCAAAGCAGTCTGTCCTTCTTATATTTACAAACAATATTCAATGTCGTTTAGTTAGTATTGGGGGGCTACCAAAAAGTAATATTTAGCCACCAAGCCACAAAGAAATAGAAGCGTGAAAAGCATCACTTTGTGTCTTTGTGCCATATCTTTAAACTAAACCTTTTGGTCAGCCTCGGCGAGCCGCCATGGTTGGTGTCTTCACCAACCGCTTAACTGAATGACATTGAATCAACATTCACTAATTAAATATTTGATTCATGAGATTTGGTATCAACACGTTTTTATTTACCTCTCCTTTTACCACAGAAAGCATTTCGTTATTCCCCCAGTTTAAAAAATGGGGATTTGATTCCGTTGAAATTGCGCTGGAAGACGCATCGCATATAGACCCGGTTACTGTGAAAAAGGCATTGGATGATAACGGGCTGGTGTGTGGTTCTATTTGCGCTGCCATGGGCGGCGGACGTGATCTGCGGGGCACTGCCGAAGCGCAGAAAGGAGCGCTGGATTATTTAACAGCGGTAATTGACCTGTCTCCTGTATTGGGTCATCCTACGTTAATCGGACCTTTGTATTCAGAAGTTGGGAGAGCAGACTTGGTTGCTCCGGAAGATTATAAGCAGCAATGGGATACCGTTGTAAAGCATTTGCGTACGCTGGCTGCACATGCAGGCCAACTCAATGTTAAGCTGGCTATTGAACCACTTAACCGTTTTGAAACCGACTTTATCAATACCTGCGACCAGGCGCTAAAGATGGTGAATGATGTTAATGAGAAGGCGCTGTTGATGCACTTAGATACTTTTCACATGAATATTGAGGAAAAAGACTCCGCGAAAGCAATATTGAAAGCGGGTAATAAGCTGGGACATTTTCATGCCTGCGGGAGCGACAGGGGCACACCCGGCAATGATCACATTAACTGGACGGGCATATTCGACGCGTTAAAACAGGTAGATTATGATGGTGATGTAGTCATCGAATCCTTTACGCCCGCTATTGAGATCATTGCACGGGCGGCATGCATCTGGAGGGAGATGGAGCCTTCAAAAGAAAGCATAGCCATTGAAGGCGTGAAGTTTTTAAAGAAGCAACAGGAAGCTGCTGCCGCCAGGTAAGTTTTCCAGATGAAATATTTTAAATAAAAGGCAGTTGGAATAATGTTTCAACTGCCTTTTTCTGTTTGCCGCTTGTAGTGCACGCAGGTTCAGTCATAATGTTCCTATACGTTTTATCCATGCATAGCAACAGTGCTTTTGGTTTCTTTTTTTGCACATGCTCAGGAAGGTACAGGATGAAATTATGCTGTATTGCTGCTACCTTCAGCGCTGAAGGGAACGACTGCTATTGTTATTCCCGCACATCAAAAAACTGATGAAGCACTTACAAATGAAAAAAAGATTATTACCCGCATTGCTCCTTTGCGCTATTGCTTGTGGAACAGCAAATGCCCAGTTGCCGCCTGTATTTAACCAAACCCGGCAGGCACAATCCACCGAAACAGTAATCCGTTACCTGTCGCCGGTTAAAATTTTATGGCAAACAGAGAATGCTCCGGCAAACATTAAAAATGAGCAGAGACTGCTGAAGCCGGGGAACGGCCAGGCTGATCTTTCCAACAAAGATATGTGTGTGCTTAAAAGCGATGCAAAAATAAAACCCGCCTTATTGTTCGATTTTGGCAGGGAATTGCACGGCGGACTACAAATAGTAACCGGCATGTTCCCAGGTGAAAAGCCCATTAAGTTACGGGTACGTTTTGGAGAATCGGCCAGCGAAGCAATGAGCGATATTGAGCCTAAGCAAAACGCCACCAATGATCATGCTATGCGCGATATGATCGTGGAAGTACCCTGGCTGGGCAAGCTGGAAGTAGGCAATACAGGGTTTCGTTTTGTACGCATTGACCTGCTTGATGAAAATGTAGAATTGCAGCTAAAAGAAGTGCGTGCCATTTTTGTGTTTAGGGACATTCCTTATCTCGGATCATTCAACAGCAGCGATACTTTGCTGAATAAAATATGGATGACTGGTGCTTATACCGTGCACCTGAATATGCAGGATTATTTGTGGGATGGCATCAAACGAGACAGGCTGGTTTGGGTGGGCGATATGCATCCCGAAACCTCTACGATCAGTGCCGTTTTCGGCAATAACGAAGTGGTGCCTAAGAGCCTTGATCTGTCGCGCGATATAACCCCGCTGCCCGGCTGGATGAACGGCATCAGCACTTATTCCATGTGGTGGATCATTATTCACCGCGACTGGTATTATCATAACGGCGACTTAAAATACCTGCAACAGCAAAAGGACTACCTTGTAAAATTGCTGGACTACATCATTACCAAAATTGATAAGGACGGTAAAGAACAATTGGACGGCACCCGGTTTTTAGACTGGCCTTCGAGCGAGAATAAAAAAGGCGTGGATGCCGGTTTACAGGCCATGATGGTGTGGTCGTTAACTGCAGGTGCAGAGTTGTGCAAAATTTTAAATGAACCGGCAACTCAAAAAAATTGCGAAGCCGCTGTTGGCCGTTTAAAGAAATACATTCCCGATCATAATCATTCAAAACAGGGGGCGGCGCTTATGGCGCTTACAGATTTGATGCCGGCCGCAAAGGCCAATGAAGAAGTGCTGGCGGTGAACGGCGCACACAATTTTTCTACTTTTTATGGATACTACATGTTACAGGCTAAAGCAAAAGCGGGCGATTACCAGGGTGCTTTAGATGCCATCAGGGAATATTGGGGCGCGATGCTGAACCTCGGCGCAACCTCGTTTTGGGAAGATTTTAATTTGGATTGGCTGCCCAATGCATCGCGTATTGATGAATTGCCAAAACCCGGGCAAAAAGATATTCATGGCGATTATGGCGCCTATTGCTACATCGGCTTCAGGCACAGCTTAAGTCATGGCTGGGCAAGCGGGCCTACACCGTGGCTAACCGAACATGTGCTGGGCATTAAAGTACTGGCTCCGGGTTGTAAGGTAATAGCAATACAACCCCGGCTGGGCGATCTGCAATTTGCAGAAGGAAGCTTTCCCACACCCTATGGTTTGGTTAAAGTAAAGCATGTGAAACAGCCAAACGGGAAAGTGGTTACTACAGTAGATGCACCTAAAGGCATAAAGGTGATACGCATGTAGTTTCGTTTCACTTTTACTGTTTCACTTCCCGCAAAATTAATCACAAAATGAAAACAGTTGCAATACAATAAACTAAATTTAGTCTTTAACGCCTGTTATAAAAAAGAAGCCCATGAAACAATCCATCTTCAACCGGCGACGGTTTATAACAACCGGCTCTAAAGCTGCCGCGGGCATAGCCCTGTTTTCATCATTAGCCGACAAGTCAATTGCTTTGACGCAGAATAAGCCCGGGATCAGGTTTTCGGTGATCAGTATCAACCATTCTCATATATACGGTATGGTTGATGCGGTAACAAGGGGAGGCGGGCAATTGGTTTCTTTTTATGCCAAAGAACCTGATCTGGCGGCTGCTTTTGCAAAAAGGTATCCGCAGGCAAAGTCTGCCCGTAATCAAAAAGAAATACTCGAAGACAATACTGTACAACTCATCCTCAGCTCCGGTATACCTGTGGAACGCGCCCCGTTAGGCATTGAAGTGATGCGGCATGGGAAAGACTACCTGGTTGATAAGCCCGGCATTACCACGCTGGAGCAACTTGAGGCGGTACGCCGTGTGCAAAAGGAAACCCAAAGGCTGTATACGATCATGTATAGCGAGCGGTTAGAGAACCGGGCAACGGTAAAAGCGGGTGAGCTGGTGAAAGCCGGCATCATAGGCAATGTTATTCAAACCATCGGTACGGGTCCACACCGCATGAATCCCGCATCAAGACCGGAATGGTTTTTTGATAAAAAATATTTTGGCGGTATTATTACCGATATCGGCTCACACCAGTTTGACCAGTTTTTATTTTTTACGGGTTCCACCAAAGCGGATATTATTGCTGCGCAGGTGGGCAATGTGCATTACCCCCAGTACCCGCAGTTTGAAGATTTCGGTGATGTAATGATAAGAGGCAACAATGGCACAGGATACATCCGTGTGGATTGGTTTACACCTGATGGATTAAACTCATGGGGAGACGCGAGACTCACCATTCTTGGTACAGAAGGATACATTGAAATTCGTAAAAATATTGATATTGCCGGGCGTGAAGGTGGCAATCATCTTTTTCTTGTAAACCAGGCAGCAACCCGCTATGTTGACTGTAGCAAAGATCCCCTTCCTTTCGGCGAATTGTTTGTGAATGATGTCATCAACCGTACGGAAACGGCTATGCCGCAGGAGCATTGTTTCCTTGCCACTGAACTGGCATTGAAAGCGCAGAAAAATGCGCAGAAGCTGGATTTTAAAAAGTGAATATTAGCGTTTTGAAAAGCGCGCGAAGCTGTCTTAAAACAGCGAGTATCCATTTCCGTTACTACAAGGGAACAGCATATAATCTGCTACAAATAGTAATGCTACATTGTGTAATGGTAAACCATTAAGTATTAATATAGGTATTGTTGTAAGAAAGCTAATGCCAACGGTATACTATTGTTGGCATATGTTCAGTAACATACGTATTTACCATTAGTATGCATTTATTATAGTGAAGATTTGGTCCGCCACTTTGTGCCATAGGTAGTATCACGGGCTGCTTTCTAGCCAAAGAGCAGCATGCTACAGGATGCAACATGGAGGTACAGGACGGGCATGCAAATTAATGGTTTTACTTTCAATAAATGTTTTAGAAACACTTATTTTATTTCTTACATTATTCCAAAATTAATTGCTATGCCAAAACAAAAGCCTCCGGTTAAAAATCCGAATACTTCTTAGTTAGTACATGAAATAGATACCTGTTTACATATACCCCGTTCAGGGTGTTTTAGTAAGATTGATCATCCCTGTTTTCAAAAATGAGAAGGCGGATACAGATCGGGAATTTTACTACCAGAGATCTATTGCCCTTCATTAACTACATATCGGACCAAAACAATTTTCACTTTACTTCAAAAAATTGCTATGCAACAAAAAACAATTTCTTACATCAAATGTTTTTCAACCTTCCTGGTTGTAACATTCTTTTCATTGCACACGCTTGCCCAGCAGCAAACCATTACCGGAACGGTAACGGATGCAGGTTCTTCTGACGGCTTGCCGGGCGTAACGGTTTCCGTTAAGGGAACCAATGTAAGCACACAAACAGATGCTGGCGGCAGATTTTCCATAAATGCAGGAACGGGTAAAACGCTTGTTTTTTCATTTGTAGGCTACGAAACCAAGGAGATAGGCATTGATGGCCGCAACTCCATAAGCATAAGCTTGACTGCCGGTACGAAAGGCCTGGAAGAAGTAGTTGTGGTGGGCTATGGTAATCAGCTCAGGAGACAGGTAACAGGATCTGTACAAAACATACGTGCAGAGGAATTTAAAGATATACCCGTTTCGCAGATGACCCAAAAGCTGCAGGGGCGTTTGGCCGGTGTGCAAATTAATCAAACAACAGGCAAACCGGGGCAGGGTATGTCGGTTAGAATCCGCGGACAATTATCAGTCTCTGCAGGAAGCGATCCTTTATATGTAGTGGATGGTTTTCCATGGACCGGCAATATTTCTGCTTTAAATCCGGACGAGATTGAAAGTATTGCCATTTTAAAAGATGCTGCATCTACCTCATTATACGGCTCGCGTGCCGCTAACGGAGTAGTACTGGTTACTACCAGAAAAGGAAAAAGCGGACGAACCAGTATTAGTTTAAACACCTATGCGGGAATACAGGAAGTGCCGATGCGGGGCAGAATTAAAATGATGGATGCTGTGGAGTTTGCCCAGTTTAAAAAGGAATATTATGAAGATGAAGGGTTGCCTGTGCCGGGAGAGTTTCAAAATCCCCAACAATATGCTGGTAAAAATAATGATTGGTACGATGCCTTACTTCGTAAAGCTCCGTTGTACAGCTATAATCTGATGTTATCTTCAAGCACTGATAAAGTAAACACCTCTGTTGTAGCAGGTATTTTTGATCAGCAGGGCGTAGTACTGAATAATGCATATAAGAGATATTCTTTGAGAATGAACACCGATTACAAGGTATCGGATCAGGTAAAGATTGGATTTAATGTGGCCCCTTCCTATATATTTGATAACACGCCGCGCACAGACGGGGATCGCGGAACGGGCGTTTTGTTCAATGCATTGCATACCTGGCCCATCATGCCTATATATGATAATAACGGGCAATTAACATTGTATAATACTTTCCCGGCAAGTACCGGTAATATTTTTAATTACCCTAACTGGGTAAGGGCCGCTGAAGAGCTGACAAATGAGACCAAAACAATTAATTTATTAGGTAACGCATACGCGCAGTATGAACCAATAAAAGGACTTACTTTAAAATCAACAGTAAATCTCGAATATCAAAGCAATCGCTTTTTCTTTTTTAATCCCTCCACTGCAACGAGTGCGATAAATGTTTCAGTGCCAACGACCGCAGTTTCCATCCGGCAAAGCTGGGAGAATGTAAATTTTCTGAATGAAAACCTGGTCACTTACAATAAGGACATTGGTGATCATAGCTTTGAAATTCTGGGAGGATTTACCAACCAGCGGTATCGTCAAAACGGACAAAGGATACAGGCGGATACTTATACAGACGACAGGCTTCCCACCATTCAGGGCGCTTTAAATATAAGCAGGGGAGGCACTAATAATTTTATAAATGAATGGACACTGGCTTCTTTCCTGTCAAGAATTTCCTATAACTATAAAGGAAAATACCTGCTCACTGCAGCTATACGTTCAGATGGTTCTTCCCGTTTTGGCTCCAATAACAGGTGGGGAACTTTCCCTTCAGTGTCTGCCGGATGGGTATTTAGCGATGAAGCATTTATGCAAGATCAAAATACCATCTCATTTGGTAAAATACGCGCCAGCTACGGTGTAATTGGTAATAATAACATTGGTAATTATACACAATATGCACTTGTTAATAATACCGTGAACACTGTGTTTGGAAATTCCGTTGCTACCGGAGCAGCGGTAACATCATTAGCAAACCCTGCTTTAGGCTGGGAAACGACAGCTCAGTATGATATTGGTTTAGATTTAGGATTTTTTAATGACAGGGTACAGCTAACCTATGATTATTATCAGAAAAGCACAACGAACCTGCTCTATAGTGTACAGGTTCCGCAGGAATCAGGGTTCGGCAGCTTTAATGATAATATTGGCGAAATAAAATTCTGGGGTCACGAATTGGCAGTAACTACCCGGAACATGGTAGGGAAATTGAAATGGACTACCAATGCAAATATTTCATTTAACCGAAACAAGGTAATATCCCTGGCAGATGGTATTGACAGGGTATATGGAACATTTCACATAACACAGGTAGGAAAACCATTCGGCCAGTTTTACGGACTTGTAGCCCAGGGGGTGTATATGAATCAGGATGATTTAGATAAATCTCCTCAAATCCCGGGACGCTCTGTTGTGGGTAGTATTAAGGTCAAAGATGTAAACAACGATGGCATAATTACCTACGGAGGCAATGAGGATGACCGTACCATTATCGGTAATCCTTTTCCGGATTTTATTTACGGTATTACAAATACTTTACAATACGGCAACTTTGATTTTTCCATTATTGGTTCAGGTTCCAAGGGTAATCAACTCCTGGTTCGTCATCTCTATAGTACCGCCAACCTGGATGGCGTATTTAATTTGGTGGAAGAAGTTAAATACAGGTTTCGTTCTCCGGAAAACCCTGGTAAGGGCCGATTTGGAACAACAGTTGGCGGTGGGCAAATAACAGGCGTTGAGAGAGACTGGATGAACAGTAATTTCATAGCTAACGCTTCGTATTTCTCTATCAGGAATATCACTTTAGGGTACAATTTTAATTTTAAAGAAAAGAGCCCTGTTAAATCTGCAAGATTATATGCTTCTGTTCAACAGGTGTACACGTTTACTGATTATTGGGGCGGACCAAATCCTGAAACCAGTGCGCAGGGGAATGGTGACGGAGACGGGGGCAATCTAAGCCAGGGACTTGACCTGTCAAACTATCCCGTTCCGCGTACTTACACGCTTGGAATTAATGTAAACTTTTAAATAACTATTTCTTAGAGACTAAATTAATAGATATGAAAGCAAAAATATTTTTTTTAGTGTTAATGAGCATGGGTTTTGCTTCCTGCGAAAAGTATCTGGACGTTCCTCCTGAAACCAGCTTAAGCTCTACTACTTTTTTTCAGAAAGAAGCCGATTTTCAGCAGGCCGTCAACGCTGCTTATGTACCCTTACGTTCAATATTTAACAACCATAACTGGGTGCTGGCAGAATTACATTCTGACAATACGTACTACGCTCGTAATGTTGCATTTGGGAATGAAGAACAAACCCAAAATGTTGCCGATTTTAATATTCCCACTAACCAGGGCATTACAACCAACACCCGGGTAAGAGATTTATACCGCTTATATTATCAGGTAATAGCCCGCAGCAACCAAATACTGGCAACAATTGATGAGGTTGAATTTGATGCAGATTCAAAAAATAACCTGAAAGGCCAGGCATTATATTTAAGAGCTTTTTCTTATTTCGATTTGGTGCGTTTTTTTGGCTCTGTGCCTATACATCTTGAGCCTGTTATTGACAGGGCCGGTGCTGCGTTACCCCTTGCAACGACGGAGGAACTGTATATACAGATAGAGAACGATGCAAAGGAAGCCGCCAACCTGCTTAAGCCAAAATCGACGCAGGAACCCGGAAGAGCTACCTCCGGATCTGCAAAAACAGTGCTGACCAATCTGTATATTGAGCAGAAGAGATGGAAAGATGCTGAAGATATGGCCAAGTCTATAATTGACAGTGGCGAGTACAGCTTAATTCCTGAATATGAAAATGTATTCTCAACTTCCACCGGTAATAAAAATAACAGTGAATCCATATTTGAGATCCAGTATATGGAAGGCTCTGCAGGATACCAAAGCAATTTTATATACGCCTTTATTCCAAGGCCTATTCTCGCTTCTGAAGTTGCCACTATATTCGGTCCTACACAGAATCAGCAGGGCATATCGGTTGAAGGAAAAAATATACCTACGCCTGATCTGATTGCCGCTTACGAGCCTGATGATGAACGTAAAGATGCTTCTATTGGCTATGTTACACTTTCAGGAAGCTTGTGGGCGCCTAAAACATATCCTTATACAAAAAAGTATGCAAAGCCTCATGCACTAGATAACAACACAGGCATTAATTGGCCTGTTTACCGTTATGCAGAAGTATGCTTATTTTATGCAGAAGCACTGAATGAACAGAATAAACCCGGTGATGCCGCCACATATCTTGACAAGGTTCGTAACCGCGCAGGAT
The DNA here is from genome assembly GCF_035445465.1 of Agriterribacter sp. Taxonomy (NCBI): domain Bacteria; kingdom Pseudomonadati; phylum Bacteroidota; class Chitinophagia; order Chitinophagales; family Chitinophagaceae; genus Agriterribacter; species Agriterribacter sp. The sequence goes on along the minus strand of NZ_DAOMQT010000036.1, from coordinate 11,380 downwards.
TGGGCAATACAACAGCCACTTCTCAAGCTGATATGCGGGAAGCGATTTTTAAGGAAAGAAGAGTGGAGTTGGCTTTTGAAAATAAAAGATGGCATGATATCAGGAGAACTGACAGGATACAGGAAATAATCGCACCCCACGGACAGAAAATTAAATCAAACCCTTTTAATTATTATTTTCCCGAAGGATATGAGCCACCCAGCGATGCGTTCACAAATCTTGACCCATACTACGGTCTCCCTGCTGATGAGTCGGCACTAACACCTAATTTTTAATTTGTTTAAACAATATATGACCCATTTTCAAAAATGATAAAAAACATTAAACAGTAAACTCCGTTTTGGGGCCGTTAACTGTAAGTCCGGTGAAGATCATGGAAGCTGATCTCGCCGGGCTTTTATTTTTAGCTTTCCGGCCACCAGGCTGCAAGGAGCGCTTAACAGTCATGATCGTACAATACAAACCATACGGTAAAGGATGGATATATAATGCATGTTGAATATATTGCCTGCCATTGAAAATACCAGGCGGGTAATTGCACCAGGATGCGCTTGCATTGTACCGAGTAATGGTAATCCGTGAAACTTTCATTAATAATCATTATTTTTCCATCACACATATTAAACGGTTAGGATGACTGAAAAAAAGTACTGTGTATTTCTTTTACTGGTCGCATATATCATTTTTACCGGTTGCAGCAGTGCAAAAACGGCAACCACGGTTAATGAGCCATTACCCGTAATTTTTGAAACCGATATGGGCAATGACATTGATGACGCCCTGGCGCTGGATATGCTGTATAAGTATGCCGATCAGAAAGTGGTTAAGCTGCTTGCGGTGAGCTCTAATAAAAATAATCCCTTATCTGCTGTATATGTTGATATCATGAATACCTGGTACGGCTACCCGAAGGTACCGGCTGGAAAAGTAGTAAATGGCGCAAACTCGGAAAACGATGCCGTTAATTATACCCGGGTGGTAGCCGGTTACCTGCCTGCTTTCAAAAGAACAATGAAAGACACTGCTGCTTACCCGGAATCGGTAAATCTTTACCGCCGGATATTATCGAAAGTTGCTGATCATTCCGTTGTTATTATTTCTGTTGGGTTTTCAACCAACCTGGCCAGGCTGCTCAATTCGCCCCCGGACAGGTATACAAATTTGAGCGGAAAGGAGCTTGTGGCAAAAAAGGTAAAATTTTTATCGGTAATGGCGGGAAGTTTTGAAGGAAAGAAAATGAAAGAGTATAACGTGATTAAAGATGTGCCTGCCGCCCGGGAACTTTTTAAGGAATGGCCAACCGAAATAGTGGTCAGTCCTTTTGAAGTGGGTGAGCAGATCAGGTACCCGTCAACAAGCATCCTCAATGATTTTAGCTGGGCAGCCCATCATCCCATGGTGATTGCTTATAAAAGTTATGCAAAAATGCCCTACGATCGTCAAACCTGGGATTTAACTGCTGTGTTATACGCTGTGGAAGGTGCAAAGGATTATTTTAGTGTGAGTGAGCCGGGTACTATTGAAGTGATGGCTGATGCATTCACTTCTTTTAACCCCGGCACAAATGGGAAACACCACTATTTAAAAGTAAATGCTGAGCAGGCAGAGAGGGTAAAAAGAAGATTTATTGAACTTATTACAACCCCTCCGGCAGCATTGAAATAAAAATGCAGAAGTTAGCTGTTATTACTATTAATTTAAAAAGCATGTCCAGATACCAGAACCTCACTACGTTGGATGAATTCACTATTCAGCAGCTTCGTTTATTTCCGCATGCCACCGGGGAATTATCAGGTTTGCTCCGAGGCATAGGTTTGGCCGCCAAGCAGGTAAACCTTGAAATAAATAAAGCGGCCCTGGCAGATATATTGGGTGCGGAAGGAAGCATCAATATCCAGGGAGAAGTAGTGCAGAAATTAGATGTATATGCCAATAATGTTTTTATTAATGTATTGCGATCCGGGATCAATTGCGCCGGTATTGTTTCCGAAGAGAACGAGGAGATGGTTGTGTTTGATGATGCCAAAAGCAACCAGTCGAAATATGTGCTGCTCATGGACCCGGTAGATGGTTCCGGAAATATTGATATTAATATTTCCATAGGGAGTATATTCAGTGTTTATCGCCGTGTTTCCGAACTGGGTAAACCGGCTATATTGGAAGATTTCCTGCAGCAGGGTACAAAACAAGTTGCGGCGGGCTATGTCATTTACGGCTCATCTACCATACTCGTGTATGCAACCCGCAGGGGAGTGAACGGGTTTACTTTAGACACCGCTATCGGCGAGTTTTACCTTAGCCATCCCAATTTGAAAATGCCTTCGCACGGCCCTTTTTATTCATTCGACAACCGTTATTATAACCAGGTGGATCAGAAGCTGAAGAACTATGTGGATTTTTGTATCTCCGCTACGGAAAATAAGAACGGGCCCTATTCCAACCGCTATTATGGTTGTATGGTGGCCGATATTCACCGTAATTTATTAAAGGGCGGAATATTTTTTTATCCGCAGGTAATGGGCAAGCCCAATGGCAAGCTCAGGCTGTGCTACGAATGCAATCCGATGGCTTTTATAACGGAAGTGGCTGGTGGTAATGCGACCAATGGAAAACAACGGATACTGGATATACAACCTGAACATATTCACCAGCGCAGCCCTTTGTTTATTGGCTCAAAGGAAATGATGGAGGATCTGCAAAGATTTTTGCAGTAATATTTCTTTATAGATCATTTATGCACTCCTATTAACTTTATCTAATGCACACTATTTCCATTTTTTTGGATTCACTTGTATCTGTTCTTTTTGCCCTGTACCTGTTTGTTATTGTTATAAGGATGTTTGCTCTCGTGCGGCTATCCCGCTTTTTTGGTAAGTATGCCCATATTACGCCCGCAAACGAAGCGCCCGATGATGTTACTTTCACTGTATCTTATAGCTGGGCTAATTTCCTGTCGCCTGTTCCGGGAATTACCATAAAGATCCGCCGTTCTTCGGCAAAAGACTCGTTGCATAACGACTGGCACGGATGGTTTACATCTAACATTATTTTCCTGTATTATTTCAAAGGGCGGTATGAACTGGATAATCCCGTTCCCGGTGAAGCGTATGGCTGGCATCATCTCTACCTGTTTGATAAGCCGGATACCCGGATCATCATGAATCTTTTTCATCTGAAAGATAATAAGCAGATCATTTCGGATGAAGGATATTATATTGTGAAGAAATAAATTAAGCAGTTTACATTAATGAGTCCTGTATACCTGCTGCGTGCAGAAAATATATCAAAATCCTTTCCGGGTGTTAAGGCACTCGATAATGTGCAACTGCATGTTGAAAAAGGAAAAGTGCATGCGGTTATGGGAGAAAACGGCGCGGGGAAATCTACCTTAATGAAAATCCTGATCGGCATGTATGCGCCCGATGCGGGACAAATTATTTACAAGGGGCAACCCATCACTTTTAACTCCGTGCACGATGCGCTTAAGGCAGGCTTTTCCATGATCCACCAGGAACTGCTGCCTTTCCCGGAGCTGAGCGTGGCGGAAAATATTTTTATGGGCAATGAGCCCACTATAGCTATTCCCGGGTGGATCAACCGTAAAAAAAGAAATAAGGATGCACAGTTGCTTGTTGATCAATTAGGATTACGGATAAATGTTACCCGGCGTATGAAGACGCTCAGCGTAGCGGAAATGCAGATGGTTGAAATTGCCAAAGCGCTATCCAATAAAGCGGAAGTTATTATTATGGATGAGCCCACTTCGGCGCTGTCCGACAGGGAAACCGCCATGCTGTTTGATATGATCCGTGATCTGAAACGGCAGGGCATTGCTGTTATTTACATTTCACATAAAATGGATGAAATATTGCGCATCGCGGATACCATATCGGTTATGCGTGACGGTAAGTATATCGCCACGCATCCGGCAGGCGCAATAAGCAACGAAGGACTGATCTCACTGATAGTTGGAAGGGAATTGAATGCCATTTTTGAAAAAAGAAATGTTATACTCGGAGCAATAGCTTTGTCGGTTGAGGGTTTAACCGGCGAAAAATTTAGGAGCATTAATTTTTCTGTACGCCAGGGTGAGATATTGGGCATAGCGGGGCTGATGGGAGCAGGACGAACGGAAATTGTAAACGCGATATTTGGACTGGACAAAATGTATAAAGGAACGATTGCTGTAAAGGGCAAGCCTGTTACCATTCGTTCGCCAAAGGATGCTATACGTTATGGAATAGGACTGATTACTGAAGACCGGAAGAGCACCGGGCTTGTGCTGTCGGGAACGGTGAAGCATAATATTACACTGGCTGCATTAAAAAGCTGCTGCAAGGGCCCGTTTATTGAAATGCAACAAGAGCGTAGCATTGCAGAGCAGCAAATTCAGCGGTTCGCTATTAAAACACCATCCGGGAACCAGGTAGTAAATTTTTTAAGTGGTGGCAACCAGCAAAAAATTGTGCTGGCAAAGGTATTGCTCAATGATCCGGATATTATTATTCTTGATGAACCCACAAGAGGTATAGACATTGGCGCTAAAGCAGAGATATACAGGCTTATGAATGACCTGGCAGCAAAAGGAAAAGCGATCATCATGATCTCCTCCGAACTGCCGGAAATACTGGGCATGAGCGACAGGATAATAGTAGTTCATGACGGCAGTATAAAAGCCGAATTGACCGGCGCTGAAGCCACGCAGGAAAAGATTATGCAATATGCGATGATGTGAGTCAGGTAAAGGAAGAATAAGTATCAATTTTTAAAGAAATGTTTTTCTGCAGCCTTGATTTTTTTTGTTACTTTTTTGCATCAGGGTAAAAAAGTAAAAGTTTAAATATTCAAAAATGAACCTGACGAAAATAAAATCATCATCCGGCTACTTCTCTAAGTACGGCATTTTCATAGCTCTTCTAACCATATGCATCATACTGTCTGTTGCCACGCCCTATTTTTTTACGGCGCAGAATATCCTGATCGTATTACGGCAGGTATCCATTAACGGTATACTGGCCATCGGCGTTACTTTTGTTATTATAGCCGGAGGCATTGATCTTTCCCTGGGCTCGGTGCTGGCATTAACCGGAGTTGTTGCCGCCAGTTTTGCCCATCCCGGCACCTATGCGCTCATTGTTCCGGTTATGCTGGGTATACTCACCGGAGTTATTATCGGCGCCATTAACGGGTTAACCATTACGCTGGGAAAGGTTGCACCGTTCATTGTTACATTGGGTATGATGACGATAGCAAGAGGGCTGGCATTGGTATGGAGCGATGGAAGGCCGGTTACGAACCTGTCGCCCGCTTTTAATTATATTGGCGGCGGCGATTTCCTGCATATTCCTGTGCCTATATTGTTGTTTGTGCTGGTGATCATTGTTTCGGCTGTAATTTTAAACTATACCCGTATCGGCCGTTACATTTACGCGGTAGGCGGCAATGAAAATGCCGCAAGAGCTTCGGGCATACGGGTAAGCGGGGTGAAGCTTTTTGCTTATATGATGTGCAGCGGTCTGGCCGGACTGGCGGGCATTATCCTTGCTTCGCGCATAACCACGGGTCAGCCCAATGCGGGCATCGCATATGAGCTGGATGCCATTGCGGCCGTAGTGATCGGGGGCACCAGCTTATTGGGTGGAAGGGGAAGCATTGCCGGAACAGTGGTTGGCGTATTGATCATAGGTGTGATCAACAACGGCCTGGATCTGCTAAACGTAACATCCTACTACCAGCAGATCATTAAAGGTGTGATCATTGTTGGCGCGGTACTGCTCGACAGGAAGAATGCGCAGTAGAAGAGACACTTGTATTCGACAACCATTCGTGCATTCGTGGCTGGGAAAGGGGTTGCCACGAATGCACGAATGTGGTAGCTGTTCATTGGACTTGTGTGCTTATTCATACAAGATAATGACCGGATCAGAGTATTATCCTTTTATAACTCAATTTTAATTCTCCGAAGTTGACAATCAATGCTAATTTGCTGCCCGAAACTTTTAAATAGTTGATAGCCCGGGATACGAATTCATCTGTAATACCCGAACAGCCTTTTACTTCCAGAATAATGTTGTCATAAACAACAAAATCAGCATAGAACTTATGAGGTAATATAGCTCCCTTATAATTTACATCATACATTTTTTCCCGTTCAAAAGGAATGTCTTCTTTCAAAAATTCATAGGTTAAAGCATCTTTGTATACAATCTCCAAAAAACCGGCTCCAAGGTTGTTGTGTACCTCCATGCATATTCCAATGATCTTATAGCTCTCTTCTTTAAAAAAAATTTCTGGCATTTTTACAGGTTTATGACTTTAAAGTTATAACTCAATTTTATATATAAGGACATTCTGTACATTTCACAACAGAAGCTGCCTGTTATACTTAAAATTCATTCGCGCATTCGTGGCTGGAAAAGGGGCTGCCACGAATGCCCGCCTGAACGGACGGGCAGGCACGAATAATGCACAACTGCTATTTGGGGTCATTCGTTTATTCGTGGCTGAAAATCATAAAAAATACATACCTTACCTCCCTTCAAAAAACAACAACAGGTCATATGAAATTTTGTACAATTTTTTCTGTAATTATAGCGGGAGCTATCCTTTCAGGATGTAACCGGGGCGGCAATAAAGATGGAGAAAAGGGCATCGTCATCGGCGCTTCCATGCTCAGCCTGCAGTCTGAATTTGTGGTGAATGTAAAAGACGCTATGGAAGATCATGCCAAAGAGAAAAACGTGAAGCTGGTTGTAAATGACGCGCAGCGCACGGCCGACAGGCAGGTGCAGCAGGTAGAAACCTTCATCTCGCAAAAGGTAGACGCCATCATCCTCAACCCATGCGAAGTGGAAGCCAGCTCACCCGCTATTGAAAAAGCCAAAGCGGCAGGTATACCCGTTATTAATGTAAATTCTGAAACGGCCGCTGCGCCCGATGGATTTGTAGGCTCCCGCGATGAGGAAGCCGGTGAAATAGCCATGGAGCAAATCGCTAAGCTGCTGAACGGGAAGGGTAATGTAGTGATGATAGAAGGCTATATGGGCCAGGCAGCACAGATCAAAAGATCGGCCGGTGCAAAAACGGTGCTTGGTAAATACCCCGGCATACATATCCTGGCGCAGCAAACGGCGGATTGGGACAGGGCAAAGGGAATGAGCCTAATGGAAAACTGGATACAAAGCTATGGCGATAAGATCAATGCCGTATTTGCCCACAACGATGAAATGGGCATGGGGGCCTTGCAGGCATTGGAGCAGTCTAAATTAAAGAACAAGGTTAAAGTAGTGAGCATTGATGCCATAGCCGATGCGTTGCAGGCGGTGAAAGACGGCAGATTAGATGCTACGGTTTACCAGGATGCCAAAGGGCAGGGCGCAGGAGCCATTGATATGGCCATACAACTGGTAAAGAAGGAACCGGTGGAAAAGAAAGAAATCTTCATCCCGTTTCAATTGGTAACGAAGGAAAATGTGGATACTTTTTTGAAATAAAGCATACGATCATTAAATGACCCCCATGTCTAAGTCAACTCCCAATAATATGCTGCTACATCGCCGTAATTTCCTCAGTATAGCTGCGCTTGCCGGAGCAGGAATGGCTTTGAGCCCGCGTTTTGCATTTGCGGGGGAACCTGTTAGTGACCGCAAGATCCGTATAGGCATTGTGGGCGGCAGGTTCGGCGCCGGCTTTTATTTTCATGAACATCCCAACTGTATTGTTGAGGCGGTAAGCGATTTGCGTACCGACCGCAGGGAAGTGCTGCAAAAAACATACAACTGCAAAAAGTCGTATGAATCGCTGGAACAACTGTTGTTGGATAAAAACATTGAGGCGGTATTCATCGCCACAGGTGCGCCCGACCATGCCCGTCATGTGCTGGCTGCACTGCATGCCGGCAAGCATGTATTGTGCGCCGTGCCTGCGGCCATGACGCTGGAAGAATGTGCATCGTTACGTGATGCCGTAAAACGCACAGAACTTACCTATATGATGGCGGAAACCACTGTTTATCGCCAGAATACCATCTCCGTAAAAAAAATGTACCACGAGGGAAAGTTTGGTAATATTTTCAGTGCCGCGGCGGAATACAATCACCCGGGGCTGGAAGTGCTTTTTTGGGAAGATGGAGTACAAACATGGCGGCATGGATTTCCACCGATGCATTATCCTACCCACTGTACCGCTTTTTTAATTGCGGTAACCGGCGAGCGCCTTACAGAAGTGAGCGGCATGGGCTGGGGTGATGGCAGCCCATTGCTGAAAGACAATCCATATAATAACCCGTTCTGGAATGAAACCGCTTTCTTTAAAACCAATAAAGGTAATCCTTTTAGGGTGGAAGTAAACTGGCGTGGTGCTTTAAGAGGCGTGGAACGCGGTGAATGGCGCGGTGATAAGATGAGCTTTTTCTCCGCGCTGCAGGAAGGGCAGGAGCACACGATTGTTCATGCGGCAGATACGATAGGGCGTGATGATGCCGGCTTTCAGCACAAAGAAGCTACCATAGAAACATATAAGCAACCCCAATGGTGGCAAACGGATATGTTGCCTCAATCGCTGCGCCACAACAGCGGACACGATGGTTCTCATACTTTTATTACCCATGAATTTATTGATGCATTGATCAACAGCCGCAATCCTGAAGTAAATATTCATGAGGCATTGGCCTATACCGCGCCGGGTATTGTTGCCCACCAGTCGGCATTAAAAGGCGGGGAATGCATGAAAGTGCCGGGGTTTGATTAGGAGGGAGCTGGATGATGCGGTGTAGCGATTATGATCAATTGCAAAGCAATCCGGGATTTTTTAGAATTCAAAACCCAGTAAAAGCAAAAAACCCCGGTACAGCCGGGGCTTTGATATGTTTGTCTGTCGTCTGCTATTCATTGGCTCCTCCGAATGTGTAAGATAAGCCAAGGTGAAAGCCTCCTACTTTAATTTTGGGGGATTCCCCACCATCCTCATCCGCTATGCTTGTAAGCCCGAGGTTATATCTGGCGCCTATTCCCAGCCCGTTCGAAAGCTTGTACCCGGCGCCAAAGCCCCAGGAAAAATTAATTTTTTTGAAGCCATCTTTTATGTCAACCGAGTTGCCGTCTGCCGAAAGTTTAGCGCTTGTTAAAAAACCAACCTGTGGTCCTGTTTCAGCATAAAAGCCGGAAGGATTATTGTATTGAGCAAGCACCGGTATGTTAACATAGTCTGTTTTGAAATGCACACTTTCCCCCTGGGCTTTGTAAGTAGTCCCTTCCAGGGAATACAGCACTTCCGGCTGAAGACTGAACATTTCGCTGAGTTGGATGTTTACCAGGCCGCCCCCTGCGAAGCCAACTTTATATTTTGGAGATATACCCTCCATCTTAGCGTCGGAACCTGAAAAGGTGGTAAAATTTGCCCCGGCTTTTATCCCGTATTTTATTTGTGCCTGAATGGCAAATCCAATAAAGGTAAACACTGATAGAATAAAGACTTTTTTCATAATGATATTAGTTTTAGCATATAACGTATCAGTTAAAATATATTGTGGCATTATCTGGAATAACGAGGCAATCAATACGTATTTACGTTATCTCAATTTTTTTTGATTATCCCGAATCAAGCCTTTTCAGTTTCCTTCCGTCATTCTGTGGCAGTAAAGGTCGCTTTCCATGGGTGTTAATTACAATGTAAAATAATATTTGTGAAAGCTTGTTGACAAGTGTAACTTTACAATATGCAATAGCGATGGAAATGGTTATAGAATGATAAAAACAATAAAACACAAAGGATTGCGGCTATTGTGGGAGGAGGCTAAACCTAATAAATTGCCTTCCGATCTTGTTTCCAGGATAGAGCGTATGCTTGAAGTTATAGATTCAGCAAATGATGTTCCGCAGGATTTTGGGACATTTCAGAACTGGAATATACATAAGTTGACAGGAGAGCTAAGAGATTATTGGAGTGTGAAGGTTAATAGGAACTATCGCATTATATTCCGCTTTGATGGCCACCATGCTTATGACCTTGATTATATAGATTACCATTAAAAGGAGAATGTTATGTTAAAAAGGAAAATGAGAGTTATTCATCCGGGTGAGGTATTGAGGGAAGAGATAATAGAAGCCAAAGGGCTTACTATTACTGAAACTGCCCGGTTACTTGGTGTTACAAGGACAAATCTGTCTAATATCGCCAATGAAAAATCTGATATAAGCCCGGAAATGGCTTATCGTATCGCGTTGGTTTTCGGAGGAACAGCAGAGATATGGGCAAATTTACAAACGAAGTATAATCTGCACGAAGCTGCACAAAAGGTTAAAGCTTTTAAACTTAAACCATACCGCCCTGGCAGCAGCAAGACTGTTCGTGCTTAACCACAATTCTATATCTGATCCTATAAGTTTTAATCAGGGAACAAACTAAGACACCAACAGGGTCGTACATAAAAGAATTTCGTGGATAGAACCGTCTACAGCTTATACAATACCCCCGCCACCGCCGCCCCAACAGCCGTATTTAAAAAATTCACTGCATTATTGTTCAGCAGGCCTTTGTTTTCCAAAGTTAGCCCCAGTATGGAATCAACTGCATTGCCCGCTGTGCCGGCAATAATGATAACCAGGAAATGCTGCGCATTCCAACCGGTGCCCAAAACATATATTAAAGCAATAATAATGCTTCCGATAATGCCATAAATGCTTCCCTGAAGGCTCACCGCGCCATTAGCACCACGTTGCATTTTTCGGAAAGTGAGCATGTGATAGTAGCTTTTGCCATAAACATTTCCTAATTCCGATGACAGCGTATCCGCAGTGGCAGCAGAAAAACACCCCGCGATCATCAGGTACAGTACTTCGGCCGCCTCCGGGTTGTATTTCGCCAGCAAAGCCAGGATAGCGGCCGCGCCGGCATTGGCAAAAACCTGTCCTGTATTTCTTTCCCCATTACCGCTTTCAGCCAATCCATCCTTCATTTTTGCACTGACTTTCCATCCCGTAGCGCTTACACCCAGAATAAAAAAGGCCGCTAATAATCCTATACCTGTAAAACCTGCTCCTATAAAAATAATAACCGACAGCAAGCCTCCTGTGAGCGCTGCCGCAACCGTTAATTTTTTTTTCAGCATGCTGATCAGCATGCCTGCTGTTATGATGATAAAAGCTGCCAGGTAAGATGCATTCATGAAGCACAAATTATAACAATAAACATAAAGGATACCCGCTTCATATCCTTTATGTTTAGTCGATAGGAGTGTGCTTACGACTGTTGAAAATTGTTATCAGGTGCAGGGGTTTTCTTACCGAACAGGTTTCCCAAACCAAAATTTTCATCTATGAATTTCATGCCTTTTTCTTTCCATGCTTTTTTTTGTTCCGGGGTCATTTTAGAAAACCGGTAA
>NZ_DAOMQT010000035.1:0-49489 GCF_035445465.1 Agriterribacter sp. | reverse complement strand
CCAACACAGCATTGAATTTGCGGAAATTATCTGTCGGGAGGACAGGATTCGAACCTGCGACCCCGTGGTCCCAAACCACGTATTCTACCGGGCTGAACTACCTCCCGAACTGTTCTCTTTATTCTATCCCGCCCCGAGGCGGGATCTTCGAAAATCTATTACTCGTTTCGTCGCAATGATTTTCTACGACCGGGCTGAACTACCTCCCGAACTTTCTTTTCCTGCCACCGCCGCCAGGGCAAATGCAGAAAGGGTGGCAAAGGTAATGGAAATGATAATCAATTCCCAAAAGAGACTGAATTCTTCCTGAAAAATTTCTACAGTGGTTGCTTCTCTTACCATCTTACCATCTTACTATCTTACTATCTTACTTTTTTACCCCCTACCCTCCTACCCTTACCCTTTTATTAAAAACCAGCTTCCCGCCAACATATACCTTTAAATAATAACGTTGTGCCGGACGGTACGACAGATCGTAAGTAAATACACCTTCTTTCAGTTGTTCGTATATATGTTCTTCTATTACCTGGCCACCAGGATCAGCAACTAATTGTACCGTTACTTTTTGCGGACTATTGCTAAAATAATCCATCGTGGTTTTACCGCTTGTACGCGTTGGAAATACGCCAACAGCGGGCAGGGCATCCGGTAAAGCAAGCGCCGTGGTATCGGCCGATACTTCAAAGCTATAATAGATCTCACTTCCAAAATCGGAATCAAAATGTTTAAGCAATTGTCCTTTAATATTCAATAGCCTGGCAAACCCCCTTCCCCCACGGGTATTGAACCAGAATTCCAGCCCGTTATCTGCCGTATCTTTTAATACCAGTTCATAACATCCCGGTGCCAAATGAAGCGTATCCCTGTAATCGGTTTCCGCTTCTAAGGTACCCAAAGCTCTTTCATACATTGTTTTACCATCACTGCTGCGTACAATATACCCGTTTTGCTGCGGCTGGTTATTGGTGCGTAAATGAAATACCAGCGCACTGCCATGCACAGCTGCTTTTGTATATACGGTATGCATGGTATTATCGCTGCTGTTAGCGTCTTTTTTTTCATTGGGTGCAGTAAGCGATACGGTGAAAATGTTTTCCCCTGCATTGCCAGGTATTGTGCCGGGAAGCTCAATTTCAGTTTGCCGGTTAAACAACAGGTTGCCCTTCCATACGTATCTCCGCTTGTTAAAACCCGTGGTACCATATTCAATTACACATTGCGTAAGCGGCTTGCTGCCCATGTTCCGGATCACAATTACGGGATTAACACAGGAGGGGTTTTTACGAAGATGCGTTTTTGAACCGGTGGGTACCACAATATCTTCAATGGCCACATCATGCTGCGCCGCCGGCTTTTTATATTGAATAAGATAGGCGCTGATGCGTTCATTGGCGCTGGGGTTGGCAGTAACATAGGGTTCCATATTCATATCTATCGTATGTTCCACGCCGTTAGTAACAGGCAGATCAAATACATCGGGCTGCTGCAGGTAACCGGGGCACCAGTAGGCACGGTCTATGAGCCAGGTGCCCGCCTGCGGGTATAAAGGATTATCGCCACATTTTTTCCAGATATTCCTTTTGTCTATCATTTTCCCGTCGAACCACAGTTCGCGGTAGCGGCTGCAAAACTCGCCGCAACCATTGGCATCCATACCATGCCCTGTTTGAAAAATAAGGATACGGGCATGCTGTGCATTTTTTGCGGCAACAAAAGAAACCGGCTTTAAGTTTTCCTCAATATGTTGCGTACTGTCGCCGTAAGGAAAGCTGCCATCATATAATTTAAGAATAGAAACGGGTTCCAGCACCGGTTTTCCTTCAATGATCTCAAAGGTTATGGTAATCTTCCAGCCCCTGTCGTCATTCGGTTCATAACCCGTATGCTCGTATTCAATTTCAACGCTGTCTCTCAGCAACAAGCTAAAATCGGTAATGTCCGATTTCCAGTCAAAGCTCCAGTCCTGCCCAAACGCCCCGCCGTAAGGTGTAAGCATTCTTCCAACAGGATAATCTACAGACGGGCTGTTAACCCCTCCTTTTCTGCGGATATAAATATGATCTAAGTAATCCCAGTCGGCACAACGCAGCGAATCGGGGCAGCCGAAAGTAACCAGCAGGTTAATTTTGCGTACCGGCACTTTTGCCGAAGGAAATACCGCCCACTGCCGGTAGGCTTTCACACCTGTAGCCGGGTCAGTAACCACTATAGTCTGGTTGTGTGAAACAACGCGTATAGTGTCTCCTGTTTTTGACCAGAGCAGGGGAATGCTGCAAAATATAAGTGCAAGGGATAATAGAATTGTTTTCATATTATTTTTTTCTTTTTTTTGCTTGCCCAAAAAAGAAACAAAAAAAGGCACACGAAAACCCAGCCTGCCGGCTGGCAGGGATTACTGCCCGTTTTCGTGCTTGTTCCCTGATGCGACTTTTGTACTACTGTGATTTCAGCAGCAGGAAGTCTATTGCAGGCATCTCATTCAACACGCTAACTTCAAATCAATCCTTTTTCTATTTTCAGAAACGATGCACAAACTTTTAAAAGTAATCTCTTACTGTAATCAAAACATCGTAATCCCAAAATATTCTATTTCGTGCATGCACGCTATCTTAGGTCAACGCTACCACCTTGCCGGTATGTACCGATTCATCGCAGGCAAAGGCAATACGCAGGCTGTTCACGGCATCTTCAATATGATCGGTGAGATCAATGTTTTCATTTATAGCTTTCTGAAAATAAAGTTGTTCGCGGTCGCACAATTCCTGGTGGCCGGGCTCATCTTCTAAGTTGATCCATTCATCTTCCTTTGCGAATTTTTCATCCGCGTCTAATTCTGCATGATGCACCAGCAACGATTCCGTTTTGGTATGCGCATCAATAGAATCGGATTTACCGCTTCCTCCCGCTGTTTTGGCAACAATGGATACCGAGCCTTTCGGACCAATTACATCTTTTACAAAAAAAGCCGTTTCACTGATCATGGGGCCCCACCCTGCTTCATACCATCCTACCGATCCGTCTTCAAAACGGATCTGTAGCTGACCGTAATTATAATTTCCTGCCGGAATTTCTTCGGTTAGCCGCGCTCCTATAGCATATACCTGCACCGGTTTTGAGCGGGTCATCTGGCACATCACATCAATATAATGCACACCGCAGTCAACAATAGGGCTCAATGATTTCATAAGATTGCGGTGCAACGTCCACATTTTTCCGCTGCTTTGCTGGTTCAGGTTCATCCGTATGGCCAACGGCTTACCCAGCTTATGCGCTTCTTTAATAAAACGTTCCCACGATGGGTGATGCCGCAGGATATAACCCACTACTAATTTCTTTCCCGTTTTGCGGGCAACTTCCGCCACGCGTTCCGCGGCAGCAACTGAATCGGCTATAGGTTTTTCAACAAAAACATGGCAGCCGCTTTCCATTGCTTTTATAGCAAAACGTTCATGCGTATCGGGATAGGTAGATATGCATACCGCATCAGGCTTTGTAGCTTCCATGGCCAGGTCAAAATCGTTATACAGGTCATAGCCGCCACCTAATTTCTCATTCAATATTTCTTTAGTGCTCCCCCCTGAAACCAGCCCGCAAATTTCAAAACCATCAAGATGGTGATAAGCAGTTGCATGAGAGCTTCCCATATTGCCGCAACCAACTACTAATACGCGTATGTTTTTTGTGCTGTTAACCATAAATGAAATGATATTTATTTTGTAAAAATAACTGACCCTGTTTTTTAATTTCTTAATCTGAACAGCATTTGTACTGTATTTTTTTATGAGCCCGGTTTCAGTACTACTATTAAACCCAGTTGCCCGTCCGTACCGGCACGGGCGGGCGTCGCACGCTTCAACGTTCTGTTCACTATTGGCCTGCCCCACCCGTCTTTTACTTATTCACCAAAAAATGTACAACGCGACAGGCATTCCCTTTTGAATCTTTGTTCTTTTGAGCAATGATCTCCACCTTCAATACATGTTTACCGCGAGGCAAACCATCAGCCAGAACCAAATACCAGGGCAAATGCAATCCCCCGCTCCACTGTGTGTACATATCAATGGTTTTGGCCGGCTTTCCATCCACTGTATATTTTATCATTCCCGCATCCGGCCCGGCCACAATGGCAATACCCGCCGCATTTCCTGTAAAGGTAAAGCTAAAAGAAGCACCGGGGTGGCCCGCTTCAAGCACAGGCACATTCACAAATCCTGCTCTTGTTCCCACCTCGTCTTTGGGCTGCCAGCCCGGGGTAACGGAAAACCCCTTCAGCACAGTGGCTTTGTCTACACTTACATATCTTCCATTATCATAAGCTGATTTATATTGGGCAACCGGAAGTTTTACAGGTGTTAATCCTTCTTCTTTATACTCCGCGCCTGCCTTTTTTAAAAGTGTTTTAATGGTTTGAAAATAAATTTCCTGTCCAAAAGGAGAAGGATGCAGATCTTTAAAATCATCCTTCCATGTAAACTCTTTATTAGCAATCCGCTGCTGCACTTCCTGTGCAAGGTTAAGAAAAGAAAGCCGATAATGCTTTGCCACCTGGTCGTGTAAAGCTACTTCTGCAGGTGTTTTGCCACTTTCATAGTCCCTGATCTTGTCTTCGTCTGCAAAAGCCATCAATACAATATTCATGTAAGGATTAGCCGTAAGCGCATGCCTGATTATGCCTTCCATTGCTTTTTGCTGTTGTGCTACAGGGGTTTGATTGGCCAAATCGTTTACCGCCGCTTCTACAAACAAAAGGTCAACTTTTCTCTTACTTAAAACATCTGTTTGCAAACGAAAAGCATGCGGTACGCTTCCCAAAGATGCAATGCCCGCATATATAAAATGAAAGGTTGTTTGAGGATAAGCTTCCTGCAGGTATTGGGCTGTCTTATCCTTCCAGCCGGGGTTTTGTGTTATGGAGCCACCCAGGAAAGCAACGGTCAGCTCCTTTTTTTCTTTAACCTGGTAAAACGTATTGTTCAGGCTGCCATAGCTATGCACAAATTTTTCATTAGTAAGCGTTTGCTTTAAAGGGATCGTATGATTGAAAATAAAATCCGCATATTGTTCCGGATCTTTAATCGTAAAATGATGTCCCACATCATTTACACCTTCCGTCATATAATCCACGCGAATTTTGCCTCCATACTTTTTGTAATTCTTTTCCAGTATTGCTGTATTTTCAGCCAGTGGCACAATGCTGTCTCTTTCACATACCACGTGCACAACAGGCACTTTAAACGCGGCCAGTGTTTCTAAGTGATCAACCGGGTTATCGGCAAAAGCCATAGCCTGCTCTTCTGTATAATGATATGCTTTGAATAGTTTTTTCCAGTCGGCATCGCTGCCCCTTCCCTTTCCCTTGCCACCGGGCCAACTCTTAATGTCTAATACAGGTGCTTCGGCATAAATACAGCTCACCTTACCTGGATTCCGTTTAGCCCATGCATATACATACAGTCCGCCGCGGCTTACGCCTTCCAATGCCGGCTTTTCTGCAAAACGTTTTTCGCGTATAAGATAATCGTAAAATTTATCCCATACCTGCATGGCTTCCGCACTGCCAAACATATCACCACAATCAACATACGCGATATGGAAGCCACGTGCTAAAAGAATGCTGTCCATATCGGTATGCCAGTCGGGGAAATAGGCACGCCATACCCACGGGTTTCCCGGCAAAGCCTGTTGCGGCGCCACAATACGCGCCTGCCTTCCCTCAAAAATAAAACTGTGTTTAACAAAGCCATGCCATGGGCTTTGATCCGGCCCCTGCTGCGCAAACACAGATGTGCAGGCGAAGATGCAGAGCAATAATATGTTTCTGATGATCTTGTTCATATCTGGAAAAGTGGTGAATAGTCAATAGTGAATTGTGAATAATGAAAAGTGAGAAGTGAAACATGAGAAGAAGCCCCTTTCATCGTTCCCTTCCCGTCTATCGTTTCCCCTGCAACTTGTAACCTATGGCCTTGCAACCCGTACCCTGTACCCTGTAACCTGAAACCTCCTCTCCTACTTCGTCATAAACACCCACTCCACTTTATTATAATGAAAAGCCTTGCTTTTAGGTAATACCACCGAACCTTTTAAAACAGCTTTCTTATCTTTCTTTACCGACAATAACGCCCTGGCATAAGCGCCTTTTTCATAGTCAAAGGTTTCGCCATCATCATCATACAATTCTATACTGTTTTCCGCATGTCCGTAATGTCTTACCGTTAAAGGTAATATTTCATCCTTACCCGGCGTATGCAATACCGGCGGGATCATTGGAATAAGGGCTCCTTCTTTTACGAACAAAGGAATGTTTTGAAGTCCCGGTTCAATTTGAATTATAGCGCCATTACCTGCAAGCTTGCCCGTATAGAAATCGTACCAGTTGCCTTTAGGCAACACTACCTTTCTTGTTTTTTCACCGGCAAACATCGGCGCTACCAATATATAATCACCCAACATGTACTGGTCTTTAATATCCTGCTTTATGGCTGTTTCATAAGGGTTGTCGGATGAATTCAAATTTCCCCTTTCTGCTTTCGCATTAAAAAGGAATCCTTCTTCTAAATTCATGGCCCGTACCGGTGGTTTTCCTTCAAAATGATATTGCGCGAATGCATTGTACAGGTAGGGTAGCAATTGCATGCGCAGCAGCATTACCGATTTCACTTCGTTGGCCACATCAGCAAAAGTCCAGGGCTTGGTACCATCCGCCCATGCATTGAGCATAGCCATAGGAGAAAAGCAAACCGACTGCATGCGCCGCAGCCATTCTTCCGCTGTTTTGGACGAACGTGCTTCCGGCGTCCACAGCACGCCTATAAAGCTGCTGTTGCATAAAGCCGTAATGAAATCGCGGTGATTGTAATAATCATTATAGATCACGTAAGGCAAAGAAGGCGCGCCTGCATTGGAAGCCCGCGTTAACCCGTAAGTACGCTGATTTTTTTCGCGGAACCACTGGTCGCTCATTTTCTGAAACTGCAACCCATATACCTGGCGCATTTGCTCACCGCTCAGCCCGGAAGGGAATTTAGCGCCATCGGGCCAAAGCCATACATCGTAGCCATCTGTTTCATCTACTTTGTACCCCGATACGCCGATACCGAGATGCTGCTGCGAAAAAAGTTTTTTATACAGATCCTGTACCGGAGGTAGCGTAAGGTCGGGTACCACACCAGCCCAAACGGTATGCGTACCGGTGTAGGGTAGCACATCTTTGTAAATGGGTGAATGGGAAGATATATATGGGTTGATCCACAGGTTTACCCTAATATTTTTATCTAATAACCCCCGGACAAATTTTTGCGGCTGGGGAAAGCGAGCGCTATCCCAAACGAAATTATTAGGATAGGAATAGGTTTGCCAGCCAGGCTCCAGTCCTATAAAGCTTAAAGGATATCCTCTTTGTTCAAAAGCATCCACTTCTTCCATCACCTGCTTATCTGAAAAAAGTGTTGGGGTACGTTGGGTAAAACCCAGTCCCCACTTGGGTGGCAATACACCTCCGCCGCAAAACAGATTATAACGTTGCACCACTTCCAAAGCATTGCTGCCTGCAAAAACATACACTTCTGTTCCAGGCGCAGGCACTACTATCTCCACTGCATCGGAGTAAGGCTGCGGATCCCAGTTGGACTGGGTATTGCGGTTCATTTCCTCCGGCGGGCTTTTACTGTCTTTGCGCACGGCTATGCCCGCGTACACTTTAATGCGACGTGCGGCATTGATCAAAACCCCGTAGCCCTTATCGGATATATATAGCGCAACAGGCGCATGGGTACGGCCATCATCTTTTCCGCCATAATGATCTACCTGCAATTCCTTAATGGTGCCTCTTTGCTGAACCGATTTAAAATTCAATCCCAATCCAAAAAGCTGTTCTTCTTTTTCCAAAGGAAACCGAAGCAGGGTCTTTGCATCGAAAATTTCGTTTACACTTTGCCGTAAGTTTGCCGGAAAAACCGGCTCACCCAGCTTTGCAAGCGCCTGCTCATTGGGCTGTATACCGGCAATGCTTAAAGGGCTTATCTCTTCCGGAACACCTGCTACAGCTTTCCATACGCCCGGCGCCACCTGCTGCCATTGCAAAGATTTTTCCTGGGCGCTAACAACAATACAACCAAAAGTTAAGCTTAAATAAATCAAATACTTCATACTGGTGGTTTATGGTTTCATAATCTTTCCCCGTATCATTCAAAAATTTGAAAGATACTAAGCAAGGGATTATCAAACGCTATTATTTTTTAAGGTAAGCCGCCAGCACCGGCGCCAGCTTATTATAGCCCGCCGCATTAGGATGCAGTCCGTCGCTAAAAAGATTTTCATCAATTTTACCGGAAGCCTTAAGGAATACCCGGCCGGGGTTAATATAGGTAACCTTCATTGCCGCTGCCAGTTTTGTAATTTTTCCATTGATCTCCCCCACTCTTTTTTCCATATCTCTTCTTGGAAATATACCAGAAAGCAGTATGGCTGTTCCCGGCTGACGCAGTTGAACGGCTTCCACCAACAGTTTCAATCCTGCTATTATTTCTTCATTGGTATTGATGGCCAAATTATTGGTGCCGATCATGATCACCACGTGCTTTGCGGTATATCCGTCTAATGCACCATGGTATACCCGCCATAGCGCATTTTCTATCCTGTCCCAGCCAAATGCCATATTCCTGAGATCCA
The DNA here is from genome assembly GCF_035445465.1 of Agriterribacter sp. Lineage (NCBI taxonomy): Bacteria > Pseudomonadati > Bacteroidota > Chitinophagia > Chitinophagales > Chitinophagaceae > Agriterribacter > Agriterribacter sp. The sequence goes on along the minus strand of NZ_DAOMQT010000035.1, from coordinate 40,819 downwards.
GTGGCGCCAGGTAGCGGTTCCACGAATCTTCTCCCCTTACAATCGGGTCTTTGGGTTCACCCGCCCAGTAATGAATAATGGAATTAGCGATAATTCCATTACGGGGTGGAGATTTTTTATTGAGTTCAATGATGGCATTGTGTCTTCCACGCCAGTTGTACCCGTCGCGGGTTTGTATAACAGGCTGCGTAGTACTGTATGCCGGGTTTGCAGGCTCATGCACAATTTCGCGGATGGCTTTCGTGTATGCGTCGGCGTGCTGCTTCATGCCCAGGTCGGTGGGATGGCTGCCGTCTACGGTTGAATTAATATCCATACCCAGCGCAGTACTGGATAATATATAGATATTTTTTACACCTTCGCTTTTTAGCTTCGCAAAGGTTTGCTGCAATACCTTTGTTGATCTTTCACAATCCTCCACTCTTTTAGCATTGATGATACCCGAATGGGAGCCCAGGCTGTGTTCAACCAATAATATGGGTGTGGAAGGACGTTTATTCTGCAAGCCTTTCACAGATTCCCTGATTTTATTTTCCAGTTCTTCATCGGGAACACCTACCAGGTTAGGCAAACAATCGAGCACGTATATTTTAGCGTCAATTTCTGTCATCAGGTCAATCACCGGCTTTTCTAATCTTCCATTACCTGAAAAACCGAGATTGACTAAGGGATAATCCAACTGCCGTTCTAATATAGCCGTCCATGCCATGCCGGGCCGGGATGCACAACCGCCCTGGGCTATAGAAGTGCCATAGATCACCACCGGCTTTTCTTCTGAAAGCGGCATTGGGATAAACGTATTTCCTTCCGGAACGCCAATTTCCATCCAGCTAACGGCATTGTATAGGGGAAGGAACAGCCTGAATTCGCAATCCCTTCCTTTAAATTGCGTGTCTGCTTCTATATTGGCATACCGGTAGGTTATCGTATCAGAAAAATTATATTGCCCCGGCGCCCACACCCAGTTTCCACTATGGTCAATAGCATACAGGTCTACTCCACTCACTCCGGTAGCCGGCATATGCGGCATGGCGAAGTTGCCTGTTGAAGTTACGCCGTAGCGAACCACAATGTTACTTGCATTCGTTTTGAATTTAATGTACAGTCCAGCGCTGTGCCGCGATAAATTCCATACTTCTTTTCTTACGGTTTGTTCGGCTCTAGCGGGTAAGCGGTCGTAAAAGCTTTTCACTTCCTTTGGCCATGCCTGCCCTTCAAGAACAGGAAAGGCATTGCCGGCAGGGTTCCACCAGGTAATGGTTTCTGTTGTTTGCGCCGCGGCTTTTTCAGCTATTAAAAAACAGATCAGTATCCCAAACAGGTATTTTAATTTCATACTCCGGTTTTTTAACTTGTATTTATAAGGATGCTCTTTCACCCGGCCAGGGCGTGTGCTTACCATTTGATTTATACACCGGCCTTTGGGCTTTTACCTCTTTTAAATATACTGTTAGCCGGCTGGCCAGGCTTTTCACCATAGCCGGGTATTTTTGTGCAATGTTATTCTTCTCTCCGATATCGTCTTTTATATTAAATAATTCCGATCGTGCATCTTTATAATAGTAGATCAGTTTCCAGTTGCCGGAACGGATGGAACTGGTTGCTCCGATACCGGGTCCTGCAGGACCCCAGTTATTGGGAAAATGCCAGTACAGGTTACGGCTTTTTCTTTTGGCCTGCGGATTTTTTAAAAGATCTTCAAAAGATATACCATCAACATGCTGTACCGTTTCCGGCGTTTTTATTTTAGCCAAAGAAAGGATGGTTGGGAAAAAATCTTCAGCAATAATATATTGATCACAGGTACTGCCGCCTTCGGTAACACCCGGCCATCTTACCAGCATAGGCTCCCGTATGCCGCCTTCATAGGCAGAGCCCTTGCCACTGTTGAGCGGGGCGTTATGGGTATGGGGACTGCCTGCCCGGGCATGGGCACTCAGTCCGCCGTTGTCCGACATAAAAATGATGATCGTATTGCCGGCAATACCTTTTTCATCAATGTAATTCAAAATGTCATCTAAGCTTTTGTCCATGCCTTCTATCATAGAAGCATACCGGGCTTCACTTTCGGGCAAGCCCTGATCCTGATACTTTTTATAGTAGCGATGGTCGGCTTCCAACGGAACATGTATGGCGTAATGCGATAAATACAAATAGAATGGCTTATGCAATGAGAGGGCAGTATCCATTGCCAGCATAGCTTCCCTGGTAAGCGCATCGCTCAGGTTAATATCCTGCCCCCAGTATTTTTGCAGTCCCGGAATGGCCCATACCTGTTTGCCGGCGTCTGGCGAATTGTTACCAAAATCATTTCGTCCCTGGTAAGTGGCCGGGCCGCCTGCAGCGTGGCCGGCAATATTCACGTCAAAGCCCAGGTTCTTGGGATCAGCCCCAGGCGTGGCTATTGCGCCCCAGTGCGCTTTACCGCAATGAATGGTATAATACCCGTTGTTCCGTAGTACAGCGGGTAACGGGGTAGCATACACGGTGCGCTCAATACCGGGAACGGGCGATAAGCCATTTACATTCCATAGCGGATACTCAAGCACATCGTCTTTCGCATCATTAGAGGCATTTTTTCGCAAAGTCCAGTTGGTTACCCGGTGCCTTGCCGCATTCATTCCTGTCATCAAGCTCACACGGGTAGGCGAACACACGCTGCTGGCATAAGCCTGGGTAAATTTCATGCCCGAGGCCGCCAGCCGCTCCATGGCGGGTGTATGATACAAATGGTTAAAAGGCGTTGCTTCCGTCCAGAAAGGAACCGAAGTATCCTGCCAGCCCATATCATCTACCAAAAAAAAGATGATATTGGGTTTGGGTTTATTCTGCGCGGATGATACCACGGGTGCAATAAACCAGGACAAAAGAAAAGCGGCAAATAAACAGGCTCTCTTCACTTCAAGTTATTTTACAGGCAGTGCGCTTTATACCAATCATTATCGCCAAACTTCAGCAACTACGCAATGCGAATAAAGACAAAAATTGGGGTTGCGCCTAAAACAAATGCTATAATTTTATGAACAATTTACATCGCTATGACAGCTACCATCCATGAACTGCAGGCTATTGTTGAAAAATACAGTCTGCTGCTGGCAGGGATTAATGAGGCAAATTACACATACAAACCATTACCGCACAAATGGAGCAAAAAAGAAATACTGGGTCATTTGGTAGATTCAGCACAAAATAATATCAGACGGTTTATTGTAGCGCAATATGAAGATGAGCCCCGGATTACCTACCAGCAGGATGAGTGGGTAAGCATATGCAATTACAAGGAATATTGTGTGCAAGACTTAATTCAACTGTGGCAACTGCTGAACCGGCATATTTGTGTTATACTGAACAATACTTCATCTGAAAAGCAAAACAGAACGGTATGCACAAGCGAACCCCATACAATTGCCTGGGTAGCCGAAGATTATAATAAACACCTCCTGCATCATTTGCACCAGGTGCTGGATATGGAACCTGTGGCTTACCCGTAATCAAAAAAAAACACATAGGCACAGTAGGATCATAGATATTATAAAGTCTCTTACATCATTTTCACCAGGTGCCGGATATGGAGTCTGCAAATTACCCAAGCACACTATGTGTTCCTATGCAACTATGTGCCTATGTGTCAAAACAATTAATACATAGGCACAGTAGGATGATAGATATTATAAAGCCTCTTACATCATTTGCACCAGGTGCTGGATATGGAGCCTGTAGCTTACCCGTAGTCAAAAAAATTAAACACATAGGCACAGTAGGATCATAGATACTATATTAACACCTCTTACACCATTGCACCAGGTGCCGGATATGGAGTGTCTGTAAATTACCCAAGCACACTATGTGTTCCTATGCAACTATGTGCCTATGTGTCAAAAAATATATTGTTTTGCTATGCCGGATTGTTTCAACAAAAATGCAGTATATTGGTTTTATGAAAAAAACAAGTATCCTTTTCCTTTTTTCCATGATCATTTTTATGGTAAGCAGCAATGCTTTAGCTCAAAATACTTTAGACAGTATATTACCTGTTCGTGGGTTTTGCATTGCGGCGCCGATGCCAAAAGGTGTGGATTCATTTGTAACTTTTATCAATAAGGAACTGGCTCCCCGCAAGGTAAACACACTGATCCTTCGTGTAGATTATAATTATCAATATACCAGTCACCCTGAATTGCGCGACAGCATTGCTTTATCAAAAACAGATGTTAAAAAAATAGTAGCCGCCTGCCGGGCGAACGGCATAAAAGTAATACCACAGGTTAACCTGCTCGGACACCAGTCCTGGGCAAACAAAACATCCAGTCTTTTGCGCGTATACCCGCAATTTGATGAAACACCCCATGTAAAAATGCCGGAAAAATATGTATGGCCCAATGCAGACAGTTTGTACTGCAAGAGTTATTGCCCCCTGCATCCCGGCGTTCATAAAATTGTATTCGCATTGATGGATGAGATCTGCGATGCTTTTGAAACGGATGCTTTTCATGCGGGCATGGATGAAGTATTTTATATTGGCGATGCCAGGTGCCCCCGCTGCGGCGGAAAAGATAAGGCGGAACTGTTTGCAGGAGAAGTAACCCGTATACACGACCATCTTGCCGGTTCAGGAAGAAAATTATGGATCTGGGGCGACAGGCTGATTGACGGGTATGCTACAGGGTTGGGTATGTGGGAAGCCAGTCATAACAATACCCACCAGGCAATTGATATGATCCCCAAAGGTGTAGTGATATGCGACTGGCATTATGAACGTCCCGATAAAACGGCGGTATACTTTGCCATGAAAGGGTTCAACGTAGTTACCTGTCCCTGGCGAAATCCATCCATTGCTGTGAGCCAGTTAAACGATATGGTAAGCTTCAGAAATGGATCCACACCTGAAATGAACTCCAGGTTCCGGGGAATGGTTCAAACCGTATGGTCGGGCGCCGATGGATTCCTGCGTGGTTATTATGGCGGCACAGAAAATGCTTCTGCAGCCGGCAATACGCCATGGGATTGCTTCCGGGTACTTTACCAGGAAATCAATAAGCTGCAATAAACAGCGGATACTACATTACCTGTTTCATGATCTCCCTTTCTGAAAACAACACCAGGGGCTTAAATTGCTCATACCAGCTTTTCCATTGATCACCGCCCAGTTCTTTTTTCAGATCGGCTTCATAATCGGCCAAACGGGCATAGGGTAATTCAATAATCAGGCGGTAACCTTCGCCGGTAAAATCGGTTAAAACCCTTGTGCCGGTGGGATGAAGCAATAAGCCTTTTTGCATGCCTTCATCCAATAAAGCTTTGGCATCGCGGTAGCGGCCAAACTGAAGATGGAAAATTTCACGAAAGATGTACATAACCCATTTGTTAAGATGAATAATAGGAATGAGCTATAATGGATCAGTAACAAAATACAGAACAAGATAAGCACCTCCTGTGAGAAATACAATGGTTAGCAGCAGCTATAGTATTCCTACATTTGTCTGCAGTAAATCTAAACCCGGTATCAACTTTCCATCTTAACACTAACGCATATGAAAGTTATTTTTTTCCTTATCTTTTTGCTGCCCGTAGGAGCCCTGTGTCAAACCGGTTCCTACAGCCTCTTTAACGGGCGTGATTTAAGCGGATGGCATATAGATGTTCCGGAAATGGATACCAATGCGCTGGCAAGAAATCCTTTTATTATAAGAAACGGATTGCTGGTTAGCTTAGGCACTCCCGGCGGACATTTGATCACAGATTCCGTGTACCAAAATTTCAGGTTACAGGTAGAATACCGCTTTGTGGGTAAACCAGGAAATTGTGGTGTGCTGGTATTTGCTTCTACTCCCAGGTCGCTTTATAAAATGTTTCCCAAATCCATTGAAGTGCAAATGATGCATGAAAATGCGGGCGATTTCTGGTGCATTGTGGAAGATATAGCCGTGCCTGATATGGAAAAACGCCGCGGACCAAAAGCAGAATGGGGTATAACGGAAGGTAAAAACAGAAGGATACTCAACCTGACAGACGGATCAGAAAAACCTTTGGGTGAATGGAACACGATGGTAGTAGAGTGCCTAAAAAATTCCATACGGGTGTGGGTAAACGGCGACCTGGTGAATGACGGTTTTAACTGTACGGCGGAAAAAGGTCAGATTGCTTTACAGGCCGAAGGTGCTGAAGTGGAATTCCGAAAAGTTGAATTAACGCCTATTACCCAACTATCGGCGGCTGTTAATGATAAATGAACCCTTTCTGAAAAACCCTGCAATAGCAGAAACCGAATCCAATAGCAGATGATTTTTAGTTTACCGTTGTATTTCTTCGGATTTAGAGCTTATGGCTTCGGATTTGAAGTTTATTTGGATCTTGTTTTTTGTAATTTGGTTCTTTGCAGGTACCAGCAGTCAGCCTTCAGGTGAGGCGGAAAAGGAGTATCATACTATCATTAGCAGCATTCACACCTTATACTCATACCTCCCACCTCACACCCCCACTTCTCCTATCATTTTCTTAATCCCACGCAGGAAACTACCTTATTTTTGCGCTACAGGCAGCATGTGGTGGGTAATTTATACCACATTCGCTATATAAATACAACGTATACAGGCATTAGCATGATTTTTTCTATTGATGGATAAGGCATTAGGTAAAAAATAAATACCCCGGTAATCACTAAGTATCTATAGCATGGATCAACAGGAAACGAAAAAAAGTACAGGAAAAAGAATAGCAGGGATAGCAGCCAAAACTGTTCTTTTTATACTGCTGTTCCTGGTGCTTCTTGCCGGGCTCATCCTTACACCGCCTGTGCAAAATTTTATTCGTGGAAAGGCGGTTACTTATCTTGAAAAAAAATTACAGACCAAAGTTGCCATTGGCAAAATTTACATCGGCTTTCCCAAAAAAGTAGTGGTTGAAAATGTTTATGTAGAAGACCAGGGCAAAGACACTTTAATTGCGGCAGGCAGCATAAAAGTAAATGTTGATCTGTTTGACCTCATTGCCGGGAATGGAATAGATGTCCAGTCTGTTGAATTAGATCATATAACGGCTAAAATTAAACGACAACTGCCCGATACCGTTTTTAACTTCCAGTTTATTATTGATGCTTTTGCTTCTGCAGATGCCAAACCTGCAGATGAAGATACCGGCTCCACTCCCTTTACTTTGCGATCGGTTGAGCTTAACCATATCAGAATCGTATACAACGATGTGATTACAGGCAATGATGTGGAAGCTCATTTAGAACATTTTGACACCAGGCTGGAAACATTCGACCTTGAAAAAATGCAGTTCAGCATTGCGCCGCTTACATTGCAGGGGTTAACCGCACGGGTGTACCAGTCAAAACCATTGCTTGAGGCAGAACCTGCGGAAGAAGATGTAGCAGATGCGAAAGCGCCTGTTAATGTACAGCTAGATCTGGACGATATAGATATTCAAAACATCAACCTTGATTACCGCAATAATGTTTCTGCTTTGTATACGCAGCTAAACCTGGGAGCCCTGCATATTCAACCGCAAAAAATTGACCCCGCACAACGCATCATCAGTCTCAATACACTTTTATTAGACAGTACAACGGCCGTTCTTCGACTGGGCAAAAAAGAAGGAGCAGGAATAGTTAAAAAAGAAACCCGGCAGGAAGTAAACGCCCAGGCCGAAGCCGGCTGGCGCATACAGATGGCCAGCCTGCAATTAGACAATACTAACCTGCGGTTTGATGATGACAACAGTCCCCAACAGCAAAGCGGAATGGACTATATGCACCTGAAAACCGGAGCATTGTCTTTACATGTCAGCGATCTGTTATACAGCAGCGATTCCGTCGGCGGCAGTATCACAAAAGCAATGTTCACCGAGCAAAGCGGTTTTGTATTGAACCAGTTGAAAACAGATTTCCTTTATTCAAACAGGCAGGCTTATTTAAAAGAGCTTTATTTAAAAACACCCGGAACAGAATTGAAACGGAATATTGCTATACAATATGATTCCATAGGCGCATTACAAAAGGATATCGGCCGCATGCAATTAAACTTAGATCTGCAAAACAGCAAAATACAGGTAAAAGATATATTATGTTTCATGCCTTCCCTGCGTTCACAGCCAGCCTTTACCGACCCCAATGCTATATGGCTGATCAATAGCCGCATGAGCGGCCGCATTGCTGATCTGCAGGTACCAGTTCTACAGATCAGCGGATTGAAAGATACGCGGATTGACATCAGCGGACAATTAAGGGGTTTACCTGATATGAATAAACTGGGCGCCGATCTTTCCATCAAAAATATCAGCAGTTCGCAAACAGACATGGCATTATTCGTTCCTGCAGGAACCCTGCCTCAAAACATTACCCTGCCTTCTCAAATGAATATATCCGGCAAACTCAATGGAAATACAGGGAAGCTTACTACCAACCTGTTACTGAAAACCAGCCTGGGTAATGCTTCATTAGAAGGAACAATGGAACAAATTGCCGACCCCAACAAATCCGTTTACGACCTTCAATTGAATACAACATCGCTCGATCTGGGAACCATTTTACAGGATAAGGAAAATCTTGGACCGGTATCTGCCGATTTCCACATTAAAGGAAATGGTTATGACCCCAAAACAGCCAACGCTGCTCTTACCGGAAAAATAAAGTCGGCCATCCTTAAACAATATGAATACCGCGATTTGAATTTGAAGGGAACAATAGCCAATCAGCAGGCAACAGTACATGCTGATATTGCTGACCCCAATATTCATTTTGCTGCGGATGCTATGGCCGATCTTTCAAAAGCATACCCGTCTGTACAATTGAATGCAACCATTGACAGTATTAAAATGCAGGCCCTGCATTTAACCGGCGATGAGCTGATCTACCGTGGTAATGTACAGGGCGATTTTAAAAATACAAATCCCGATAGTCTTGACGGTACATTGTTCATCCTTCAATCATTGCTGGTGTATAACCAGCAAAGAGTGCAAATGGATACCATTCAATTACTGGCAGGCACAAATGACAGCGCAAGATATATACAGTTGAACAGTGATGTGGTGAACGCCCGGTTGCTTGGCCGGTATAAGCTCACCGAGCTGGGCAGCATTTTCCAAGATGCTATACAACCTTATTTCGCTATGGCTGCTACGGATTCAGCAAAAAAAACGGAGCCTTATGATTTTACCATTAATGCAAATATTATAAACGGGCCGGCGCTTAAGGCTTTTGTACCGCAGCTCGAAAGAATGGATTCCGTAGTGCTGAAAAGCAGGTTCACAACCAATGAAGGCTGGAATGCATCGCTGGCTGCACCTGCTGTACATATTGGCGCCAATCAAATAGATGAGCTGCAGCTAAACGCCGCTACCACAGACAGTGCCATAAACATACACGCTGATGTAGAAAATATAGTTATTGGAAAAAGCCTCGCCCTGCATAAAACCAATATCACCGCTTCGGTAGCGAACAATACCATTGATTATGCATTGAATATAAAAGACAAAGCCGACAACGAAAGATATAACGTGAAAGGACTATTACAGCAATCACAAAATGGAGGTTACCGGTTTTCGATAAAGCCCGCGGACCTGTTGCTGAATTATAAGGACTGGACAATAGCAGCAGATAATAAAATTACAGTAGCTGATGAAGGAGTGCATGCGGAAAATTTTGTTTTAAACCAGGATAAGCAGCAACTGAGCATCAATAGCCTTTCCGAAGCAGCAAATGCCCCGATGGAAATCGGCTTTTCCAATTTTAGCATTGCCACCCTCACCGGCTTTGTGCAACCCGATTCCACATTAGCAGACGGCACACTGAACGGTAAAATTACCGTTAGCAATCTCACACAGCAGCCTGTGTTTGTTGGTGATCTTTCTATAAATGAACTGAGTATCAAAAAAGATACGATAGGGAATGTAAAAATGCTGGTCAACAATAAAGTAGCAGATACCTACAATGCCGATGTAACCATAACCGGCAACGATAATGATGTACAACTCAGTGGCAATTATTATGCTAACAATAAAGCTATAGATCTCAGCCTCAACATACGGAAGCTGCCGCTTACTACCGCACAGGCGTTTTCGGCGGGTGCACTACGTGATGCTTCCGGGTTTATAAACGGGGCATTTAAAATAACGGGCACAACAGATCAGCCTGCTGTAAACGGTGAATTGCTTTTCAACAAAACAGCATTCAACCTGAGCATGCTCAATAACATATTTGCTATTGACCAGGAAAAGTTATCGGTAACCAGCCAGGGTATTGTTTTCGATCGCTTTGAGATCAGAGACTCAGCCCGCAATGCACTGATCCTTGACGGCACTGCCGCCACCGGCAACTTTTTGAACTACAATTTTGACCTTACAATAAGAGCGGATAATTTCAGGGCATTGAACAGCACTAAAAAAGACAATAAATTATTTTATGGGCAACTGTATTTCAATACCAACCTCACAGTAAAGGGAACGGAAACAGCGCCTGTAATTGATGGAAGCCTGAAAGTAAACGAAAAAACAAAAATGACCATCGTCCTTCCCCAAAATGAGCCGGGAGTGGCAGACCGGGAAGGCATTGTGGTTTTTGTTGATAAAGATGCACCGCAAAATGATTCTCTTTTTTTGGCTTCCTATGATTCACTGAATACATCATCGCTGCAGGGAATGGACGTTTCGGTAAATATTGAAATAGATAAAGCCGCAGATTTTACGCTGGTGGTTGATGAAGGCAACGGCGATTTTCTGAATGTGAGGGGCGATGCGCAATTGAGTGCAGGTGTAGATCCCAGCGGAAAAATAACGCTTGCCGGAACCTATGAAATGGAAGAAGGCAGCTATGATCTTACCTTCAATTTTCTTCACCGCAAATTTGATATTGTAAAGGGAAGCAAAATTACCTGGGAAGGAGAGCCAACGGATGCCAATGTAGACATTACCGCGAAATATACCGCCAATACAGCTCCGCTCGACCTGGTAAAGAATCAATTGGGTGAAGATGTAAGCTCAGCGCAAAGAAATACTTACCTGCAGAAGCTTCCTTTTGACGTAATGCTTACCATGACGGGTAAATTGCTAAAGCCTAATATTAGTTTTGATATTATTCTTCCGGATAATAAAAATTACGGTGTATCAAACGATATTTTGGCCAATGTAAGAACGAAGCTCGACATCCTGCGGCAGGAAGAAGCGGAAATGAATAAACAGGTTTTTGCCTTATTGCTGCTAAACCGTTTTGTGGCAGAAGATCCTTTCAGCAGCAGTGGAAATACCAGCACATCTGCACTGGTAAGGCAAAGCGTAAGCAAGCTCATGACCGAACAGCTCAATCAACTGGCAGCCGACCTGGTAAAAGGCGTTGACCTGAACTTCGATATTGCTGCTTCCGATGATTATACTACAGGGGAAAGGCAAAGCCGTACCGACCTGAATGTGGGCTTATCCAAAAAACTGCTGAATGATCGCCTGACCGTTACCGTTGGCAGCAATTTTGAGATCGAAGGTCCTCAGAACGCCAACCAGCGGGCCAGCAATATAGCGGGTAATGTAGCGCTGGATTACCGTTTAAGCGAAGACGGCAGGTATATGCTGAGAGGGTACCGGAAAAACGATTACCAGGGCGTGATAGACGGTTACATTGTGGAGACAGGCATAGGCTTTATTATTACGGTGGACTATAACCGCTTCAGGGATATCTTCAAAAAAAGAAAAACGCAGGAGCAGCGCAGAAAAGACAGGGAAAGAAAAAAAACCGAACGGCAGGAACAAAAAAACAATCCACCGGAAAACACAAACCCTGCAAACCAATAAAATGAAGAAAAGGATCATTCATATTATTATAGTATGGGTAACTGTTTGTTTGCTGGCAGGTTGCAGCAGTACCCGTAAGCTTCCTGCCGGTGAAGCCTTATATACCGGCGCTACAATAAAAATAGAAGACCCGGCGCCACGTAACAAAGAAAAAAAGAAGATAAAAGCCGAACTGGAAGCCCTCACCAGGCCATTGCCCAATAAAACAATATTGGGAATGCCTTTTAAACTATGGATGTACAACCTGGCCGGCAATCCCAAAAAAGAAAAATCAATAGGAGGCTGGCTGAAATATAAAGTGGGTGAACCTCCCGTACTCGCCGGTGATGTTAACCTGGAATGGAATGTAAAAGTTTTACAAAGCACATTGGAAAACAGGGGATATTTTAAAGCTGTTGTACAGGGGGACTCAATACTGAAAAATAAAAAAACCAGGGTGGTGTATACCGTTCAAACGGGCAACCGCTATATCATTAATGAAGTGGTGTTCGATAAAGACAGTGCCGTTTTACAAAAAACAATAAACGTGTCATCCGGTAAAACGCTGCTTAAAACCGGTGATCCGTTTAACCTTGAGACCGTTAAAGCAGAACGGGAACGGATAGACGCCGAGCTGAAAGAGAAAGGGTTTTATTACTTCGATCCGGATTACCTTATTATACAGGCCGACAGTACAATCGGCAATAATACGGTAAACCTGCAGGTAAAAATTAAGCCGGGCACTCCGCAAAGAGCAAGAAAAGCATATACGATTAATGACGTATACATTTTTCCCGGCTACAGGCTTAGCGCTCAAAAAGCCGATACGCTGAAAAGTGATGCAGCATTTTACAAAGGCTATTATGTTGTAGATAAAGGTAAAACATACAAGCCGTTGATGTTCGCGCAATCCATGCAATTTAACCCCGGGGATGTATATAACCGTAAAGATCACAACCAGAGCATCAGCAGGTTAGTAAACCTGGGGGTATTTAAATTTGTAAAGAACAGGTTTGAGCCTGTTGAAGATCCCGACTCAGCCAAATTAGACGTTTACTATTACCTCACTTCGCTACCCAAAAAATCGCTGCGGGCAGATATTAATGCCAATACCAAATCAAATAACCTTACCGGCTCCGGCATTACCATTGGCTGGCGTAACCGCAATACATTCAGGGGCGGTGAATTGCTTTCCGTTAATGCTACTGCCGGTTTTGAGATACAGTACAGCGGACAATTAAAAGGTTTTAATACCTATAGAGGCGGATTAGAAGCCCAACTTACTTTTCCACGGTTTCTTATCCCTTTTGTTACTTTGGATACCCGTAGCGGTTTTGTACCTAAAACCAACATACTCGTGGCCTATGATATTTTAACCAAAGAAAAGCTATATACCATGAATTCCTTCAGGGGTGAGTTTGGTTATGCCTGGAAAGAAACAGCCAGCAAAGAACATCAGTTTAACCCCATAGCTATTAATTACGTGCAACCCATACGCGTTACCCCCTTGTACGAAAGCAATGCCGCCAATAATCCCTCCCTGCAAAAAGCCATTGAAAAGCAGTTTATCATTGGCTCCAATTATAATTACAATTACAATGAACTAACAGGCAACAATGGTTTAAAAGGACTTTACTTTAATGGCAATGCTGATTTTTCAGGAAATATCGCAGGTTTAATTACCGGCGCCAATACACTGAACGGAAAACCTAAAACCATTTTTGGAGCGCAGTTTTCACAGTATGTTAAACTCGAAACCGATCTCCGGTATTACGTGAAGCTTTCTTCAAAAAATACATGGGCAAACCGTTTGATCGTTGGCTTTGGTTATCCTTACGGTAATTCATCAGAGCTTCCCTTTATCAAACAGTTTTTTGTGGGCGGCAACAACAGTATCCGCGCGTTCCGCAGCCGTTCACTGGGTCCTGGCACCTATAAAGACATGAATACCATGAATTTTATTCCCGATCAGTCGGGCGATATTAAGCTGGAATTCAATACAGAGTTAAGGGCTAAATTATTCAGCATAGTACACGGCGCTGTTTTCGTGGATGCGGGCAATATCTGGCTTTATCATAAAAATACAGATAAGCCAGGAAGCCAATTTAGTAACAGCTTCATGAAAGAGCTGGGTGTAGGCACAGGTGTGGGGTTACGGTTTGATGTATCCTTTCTTGTACTGCGGCTCGATGTGGCATTCCCTTTGCGTAAACCCTGGCTGCCGGAAGCTGAAAGATGGGTAATAGATCAGGTGGATTTGGGCAGCAGCACATGGCGAAGGGATAACCTTATTTTTAATTTGGGAATAGGATATCCATTTTAGTGTTGCGTCAGGCAAATTATATCTGTATTGCAGCTCGTGAAACGATAAATGTGAGACGATAAACGTAAAACAATAAATTATTCTCCACTCACCATTCACTTTTCACCATTCACCACCACATCATCCACATAATACACCGCTTTAGCAACTTTTTCATCGGCGCCGGGCAACGGAGGCTCAGGTTCTTCATTGGGCGTTCTGCGGTTGGGAATATCCCTGTAAGGCCCTGTTCTGAAAGAGATGCGCTCTACCGATTTTACTGCTTCGGCTAATGCTGCCCGTGATAGTACTTTTTTACCGTTCAGCAAAAGATCGAATGATCCGCTCAGACCAGCATTGATGATAAGCCGGAAATCATACCAAGTGCCGTGCCCGTATTTTTGGATTATAATACTTTTACTGCCATTCGTTACTTCAATTTCTCCCTTACTGTTAAAGCTGATCCGTACCGGGCGATTGCCATAGCGGTCGCTTACATCAACAGACAGCTCGCCATGATCACTTTGCCCGGCATATACCCTGAACTGCAGATCAGCCTTAGTGGTTTCTTTAAAAACCCGTATTGCCCGGGCATAGTCATAAGGATCTTCATCCGTTAGCTGCAGGCTTTTATTTCTTGTATCCGGAAAATCCGCTACTGCAACGGGCGCCCATTGTGGTGAATAGATATTCCAGTTGGGAATTGCTTTCCCCGCAACAAAGGAATTAAAATTATCATTTACAGGGGTGTTTACACTGTAAGTAACGGGTACGGGCACGCGTGTAACCCACATGTCTTCCTTATTCATGCTGTATGTGATCCACATATCGTTGCCCGGCGGGTTACCATTGCCTTCTATTATCCCTCTTGTATAGCAGGGGCCGAAATCTTTCCACCTGCCAAAAAAACGCCTGGGCGGCACTTCACCCTGTACCAGCAGCATATCATCAAAAATGATCCCGTCATCGCTTGTCACTATGATTAAAGGATAACGGTATTCAGAGTTGTCTATCGGGTTATAGCACATGGCATACCTGCCATCTTCTGTACTTTGCCCCCAGTTTTTACCGCCCGACATTAAGAGTGTAGACACTTTCACAGGTGTAGAAAATGTAGCACCTTCATCATCCGATAAAGCGGCTTTCGATTTTTTCCAGAGCATTACTACTTTGCCGTCCTTACGATGAAAATAAGACAGCGCGGAAAGATGATCATCATTTTTATTTTCAGCATATAAAGTATCCTTACCATCATCCTCATCCTTCCACTGTAATATCATTAATTTATTGTTCAGCAATGCTTTGCAGGCGGCTACAAAGCCGGTATCTTTTGATTGGGTATAAAAAGGGAAGCTGGTATTGGTTTCATTCCATTGGGCATGCGACTCATAGCGGATAAAATATACAGGACCGAAACTGCCGTCTTTGTATATCTCTCGCACTACCCTGCCAATGCCACCTTCCTGGAAAGGGTCTTCCGTATGCCCGTAAAAAGCCAGGGTGAGTAAGCGCCCGTTTGGCGCCACGTAAAATCCCATGCGCTGGTGCATCATATAGCCATGATATCCTTGCGGAATTTTTACCCCCGCCGGCGGCTGGTAAGGTGCAAATAAAATGCGTGGTTTTTCCCAGTTGCGTCCATCGGCAGAAGTAATGAGCAGTGTTTGTCCCGGTGCAATATGCTCATCAACCGGGTTGCTGAGATACTGCAGGTAAAATTTCCCGTTCCGGTAGGCCAGGTTAGGCGCATGATTGTAAGTCCAGCCCGAATCGCCGTCTATTCCGCCATGTGCTCTGTTGGCACGCATTACCTGTATGCTCTCCGCTCCCACCGCCCACCGCAGCCGGCCTTCATGCACCGATGGATCAATGGTTACACCGCCCACATATCGAACGGGCTCGGAGGCGCTGCCGGTTTGGGCAAACAAATATGCAGGTAGTAAAATAACCACCATGCATATGGCACAAATAATTTTGCTGTGGGTTGAACAAAACATAGTGATGAAATTAAGGTATTCAACTATATAAAACAGCACCCCTATGCTGAATCTTATTCTAATTTCTATAGAGAAATTCTATTTCGATTTATACTGCATAATATACCTGTCGTTAATCTTTCGGTTTGGGTTTCGTGGCTAAGGGTTACAGGTTTCACGCAGTGTACGCTGCGTGAATAAAAGTTTTAATTTTGACCGTTGAAAAATATACCACATGAACGTTGAACAAATACGGGAATACTGCTTATTGAAAGAAGACGCTGAAGAATCACTCCCCTTCGGCCCCGATACCGTAGTGTTCAAAACAGATGGAAAAATATTTTTATTACTTTCCTTAGATACAGAACACACTCAGTTCAATGTAAAATGCGATCCGGATAAAGCAGAGGAGCTCAGGGCAGCATATTCCTGTGTATTACCCGGTTACCACATGAACAAGAAGCATTGGAATACCATCATTGTAGACGGATCGGTTTCATCCGGAATATTAAAAGAATGGATTGATGATTCGTATAAACTGGTGAAGAAAAAGAAGAAGCGTTGAGTGATACGGATTTGTATCTCGAAGTCTGAGACATCGTACAGCGATGAAGAGGAAGAAAAAAATGTAACACCTATACCCTTACTGCTTCGCGTTAGAAAGAAATGTTATCCGCTGCAAGTAAGGTTTCAATTTTGCTGATCATCGCGCTAATGTTTTCTTCCTTTACATTATCCCTGTCCTGCAGCATGAATTTCTTAGCCTCAGGATCTTTTACCAGCATAGCGCCCACTTTAAGCATAAACTTATCTTTCCATGACAGCTTACTTTGTATCAACCGTCCGGGCAGGAAAAAAATATGGGAGGGGTCAACAAGCCCGTCAGGAACATTTTGCTTTATGATCTTTTCCCGGTCTTTAGGGTTATTGCTGCCGCAAACTACAAACAGCACTACCTTTTTATTTTTTAAAACACCGGCATATTGCTTTATCCATTCGCGGATGAGCAGCTTGCCGATATACACGGAACTGCCCACTATAATAAAATCGTATGCTTTAATATCCGCCTCCTGCAGCTCTTCCTGTGTTTTAAGTGGCAGATGAAGTGCAGTGCCCAGCCATTCGGCATACTGGCGTGTGGCTCCGTATTTGCCCTTATAAATGATAACGCTTTTCATAATAGTATTTTAAAACGGCATAAAACTATTAAGATGCGGCGCTGAAAACTATGATATAGTGCAGTGGTTTTCCTGATAAAAATCACCCGAAACCCGTACTAAGCATTAGCTGCCTGTTGTTCCTTTTTTAATTTGCTGTCCAGCACAAATGTGCCGAAAGGCAAAAGAGAAGCAATAAATGCCAGCACTACTTTACCAAAGCTCCACCGGTACTGTATCCATACTTTTAGTAATAAGACCATATATAAAACAAACAGTACACCATGCGCCCAGCCTGTATACTTTACCGCTTCCGGAAGTCCTGCAAAATACTTTAAGGGCATAGCTATGCCCAATAAAATAAGGTAGGATATACCTTCCACTATTGCTACTAACCTGAACCTGCCTAATGTTGAATCCCAAAAAGAATTATTCATGCCTGAAATTTTTGGAAAGATATAAAGATTTCACGCAAAGCCCGGGATGAAAGCAAGAACCAATTTAAAACCGGCCTGTTTTCCCAGCTACCGTTTCGCGGAGACACGAACCGGGCGTTAATCATTTAATAACAACCCGTGTGGATCTGTTTGAAAATACCGGCACCTTTTTCGCCGGCTCTTTCACAACCAGCTTACTGATCGTTATATCATGCCCGTTATCAATAACAATGGCAGTACGAAAATCCTTTTTTTTCACGGAAAGAAGCATGTTCTCAATACGAACATCCTCCACATGCTTAAAGAAAAATCCCCAGGCCGGCAACTCGCCAAACATGGAAAACTCAGGGTAAGCTGTGGCTTTTTCAGGAATTTTGTTCAAAGCATTAAGGGGAACCGCTGCAAAATGAGGATCTCCTCCTCCGGGATACCTGATCTCAATATTCCTCATTTCCACATGGCGGATAAACGCATCCGGAAGCCCTGCAAAAGATGACGGCGAAATATTACGCGGCATATCTTCTACCGGTCCTTCGTATTCATATCCTGCATCGGGTTTGGTAGCAGCAATTTCGGCATACAGGTTTGATATCCGTATATGCTCCATGCGTCCTTTTTTACCCGGCACACGTTCTCCTATACGAAGAAAGACCGCATTTCCCGTATTGAAGGCCTGCAGGCTGTCAACAATTATATCTTCCACAAAACCGCCATCCACGGCTGCAAAAGTAATCGCCGAGCGGTAGGTGTTATACACTTTATTATTCATGATCCTCACATTACTGAACCCGCCATATGAAGCCGTTCCGAACTTGATGCCATTTGCGCTGGATCGTATCGTATTATTGATTATCTCAACATTTTTACAAACTTTTGAAGCATCGTGCGATTTAAGACATATACCGTCATCAGACGCATCAATATAAGAATTAGTAATTTTTACCCCGTTGCAATCCACGATATCAATGCCATCGTTGTTCCAATACGCTTTACTGTCTACGTAAATGCTGTCTAACCAAAGATCGGTGCACTGGTCGTAGGTTTGTACCCAGCTCGATGAATTTTTGATCGTAATGCCGCGTATGAGTATATCTTTACATCCTTTCAGGTAAAAGATCATCGGTCTGGCTTCTGCTTCTGGCCGATCATAGCGGAAGCCATCTTTATAAATTCCGCGATGGATGACATCTACGAAATTGCGGGCTACCTCGCGCCCCTGCCCGTCAATATACCCCTTCCCTGTAATGGCAATATTTTCCTGGTCTAATCCAAACAGCAAAGCCGTCCAGCCTTTCCTGTCGTATTCCCAGGGGTTTAATGCGCCAATCAACCCGGCGCCTTCTTTCAGCTCTATAGACACATTAGACCGCAGGTAAACTGATCCCGTGAGGTATCTGCCCACATGAAAAACCAGCCGGCCGCCCCCGTTATCGTGAATATAGTTAAGCGCATATTGAATAGACCGGGTATTCAATGTTACGCCATCCGAATAAATATTAAACAATGAGGCCGGGTAATCTTTACCCGAAACGATAGTGAAAGGCAGAGAGAGCAGCAGTATAAACAGGTATTTTTTTTTGTGCATGATCATTTTTTTAAATTATGGCTGCCACAATTATCCTTCCGGATGTGAACGGAAATGTAAATGCGATAACAAAACAATAAAATTTGCTGATCCGCAGGCGGGCCAGTTTTTGAAATTAATTCTCAAATTGAAATAAAACAAAAGAAAAAAGCGAATGCTGTTCAACCAAACAAAAAAGGATAAACCACATTTCGTGGAGACATGAAACCGGGGCGGTGAAATCTGTCTACCTGTTTCAGGACAATAAACCGTATCACCGGTTGCTTTTCCTATAAATAACCAAGCCACCACTTGTGATGTACATGCAGGCTTTTATACCGGTCATATTTTTTACACAGGGGAAATAAAATAAGCACTACCGATACCCATACTGCATACACTCCCCACAAATTAAATCCGAAATCACTTGGCCGGAAAAGGAAAGGATTGTTGGGCGTAACAATTTGGCTGCCGGAATAACCCTGCGCATAGAAAAAGATGACAACCAGCAGGTGGATAAGATAAAAATGCAGGATATAATAAAACATGGGCACACGACCATATATCCTGAAAAAATCAGTGGTTTTATTTTTTCTCTCTTCCAGTAATGACAACAGCAGCATTCCACCGCCAATAGTAAGACAAAGAAATTGGAGCGATGGTGGGTATTTGTTGACATTAATAAAGGAAAGAAAAGTAAACACATCACCTCTTGGTTGTACGGACCATGGAACAGGGTCGCCATATTTATTGATAAGCCGCAAAAGAATAAAAAGCAGTAAAAGCCCCGCTCCCATCTGCCATAATATCTTTTTTCTCCATGCCGCATTAACACCGGAACTGAATAATCTTCCAAAACAATATCCAAGCAGCATTACGCCAGTCCAGGGCAGAAACGAATAAACAATAAGAAATAAATGATCCTTATCAATATTGTAAACAGAAAAATCAGAGAAGTACAAGAGGTCTGAAATCAAACTTCCTTTCAATCCCGCGCTGATGCCCGGATAATCGAGCAGGTTATGACCAAAGACAATGATAAGCCCAATAGTTAAGATCGCTTTAAAAGGCAGGTATATTAATATACCCAGGATGAAAAAACTTATACCGATAGCCCAGATGACCTGCAGAATGATAACATTATAAAATGGATTGAAAGTCCAGCCCAAAGTAATGATCCCTACTTCCACCACTACCAGCCATAACCCTCTTTTGATCAGAAAGCTGCTGAGTTCCTTTTTTGTCTTTTTAAAACCAAGCAAATAACCTGAAGTACCTGCCAGGAAAACAAAAATGGGCGCACAGAAATGAGTAATCCATCTGGTAAAAAACAGTGCCGGTGTGGTACTGTCAAGATCAGTAGGACCGGTGGCAAGCTCATCGCCGCCCTCCACAACCACTCTATGAAAAAAATCCCTGACATGGTCCAGTGCCATGATAACCATCACAAGTCCGCGAAGTACATCAATCGAATCAATCCGGTAGCGCCTCTTAACCGATAATTCCTGCATACCATTGCATTTAACGTTTAAGATACGAAAAGGAGATTGCCTGCAAATACCCGAATTGGGGTATAAAGCTGCCATTTTATTTCCTGTTCATATAACATGCGGCAATCTTACTTTGCTTTAAACCCAGGCTGCTTGCTCCTTACTGATTTATTGAATAGTTTTACTTCAAGAATATTCGTTATGTCAACGATTTTACTTCATCGGGGTATTTTATTCTTTTCCTGCTTACCGGCATTTTTACTTTCGTTAACTGCCCAACCGCAAAAAATACAGGATACTGCTGTTGTTAAAAATGAATTGAAAATTCCGGCTGATGTTCAGTTTTACATTGATAGTCTGCATACAAACCTGCAGGCTGCGCCGGGAGGCGCTGAAAAGATCGGTTTATATGGAAAGATATGCTGGGCCTATTTAGGCATACATCAATTAGAAATAGCGAAACAATACGCTGACAGTGTACACCTGTTGTCCCATACATTAAAAGACTCCGCTGGAATCATGAAAGCAGCATATTATTATGGCGTGATAGCAAGATTCAGGGGAAATCATACGGAAGCACTGATGCACCTGGAACCCAATCTTCATTACTACGAAAGAAAAGGCGATTCCGGCCGGGTAGCTGCGGTGCTATATCAAATTGGCATTGTTAACTCGCATTTGGGAGACTATGAAAAAAGCCTGGCAGCCTATTACAGGTTAATGAACATAGAACAAAAGGATGGCAATGACTACAGCGTAGGATATACGCTAAATGCAATTGGCGTCATACTAAAAGAAACAAAAAAATATCCTGATGCGGAGCTGCTGTTCAAAAAAGCTCTGGTTATATACGACACGCTCGATGAAAAAAACGACAAGACATACGTATTAGTGAACCTGGGAAATCTTTATACCGAAACACACCAGTTTGAAAAAGCAAAACAAAATTACCTGCAGGCCCTGCAGATTTACCGGGAAATTGGTAATGAAACTGGTACTGCATTGTCTTTAGCCAACATTGCATTCTTATTCGATAAAATGGCCCGGTATGACAGTGCATTGATTTATCATTTACAGGGTCTCGCAATACGTGAACAGCTTCCCAGTAAAGAAGATCTTTCGAGAAGCCTGATAGGCGTTGGTCTCGGGTATAGCCGGCTAAGGAATTATGATTCGGCAATACATTATTCCCTTAAAGCTCTCTCCCTTGTAAAGGAAATAAGATCAAAGCCAATGTTGAAAGATGTTTATGAAAACCTTGCAGACATAAATGCTTCGCAAGGGAATTTTTCAAAAGCCTACAATTATCATGTATTATATTCAAAGATTACAGATACACTCCTGGGTGAGCAAACAGCGAGGCAGTTGAATGAGCTCCAAACAAAATATGAAACCGCTGAAAAAGACAGGCAAATTCAATTGCTGGCAAAGGAAAAACTGCTACAGGAGCAGGAAACCCAGCGACAGGCTACATTAAAGAAAGGGCTTTTAACCGGATTATTATTATTGGGACTGCTGGTTGTTTTATTGATTTACATATTCCGGCAACGGTTAAAAAATCAAAAATTACTTGCATTAAAAAACAATGAGATCAGGGATGCAGACTATAAGCGACAGATGAGCGAACTGGAAATGAAAGCCCTTCGGGCACAGATCAATCCCCACTTTTTATTCAATTGCATGAATTCGATTAACCGCATGATACTGCAGGGTGAAACGCAAAACGCCTCATCCTACCTTACCAAATTTTCAAAACTGGTACGGCTCATACTGGAAAATGCGGAATCGCCAACGGTTTCACTGGAAAATGAAATGGCTTTGCTGGAATCGTACATCCAACTGGAAGGTCTGCGTTTTAAAGGCAGGATCAATTACAATATCTCCATTGATGAATCCATTGAGCCGGAGAGCACTTATCTTCCCTCCATGGTATTGCAGCCTTTTGTGGAGAATGCCATCTGGCATGGACTGATGCATAAAAAAGAATACGAGAAAAATAATATTTTTATTGGTGTAAAGGAAGATAACGACAGGCTGCTGTGCACTATAGAAGATAACGGTGTAGGAAGGGAAAAAGCGCAGCAACTCAGCGAAAGATCTGTGTTCAGGAAAAAGTCAATGGGTATGAAAATTACCGAAGACCGGCTAAGACTGCTCAACAGGGAAAACCCCGAACAAATAATACGGGTAACAGATATGAAAGATACACATAACAACGCGGTGGGCACGCGTATAGAAATCAATATTCCAGTTTCTGAAAGATGATTACAGCAATTATAATAGATGATGAGCAAGACGGACGGGAAACCATTCAGATGACGCTTGAAAAGTACTGCCCTGAAGTGGCTATCGCGGGAATATATGCCACTCCTGCTGAGGGCATTGCAGGCATCAGGCAACATAAGCCATCACTGGTATTCCTGGATATCCAGATGCCGGAAATGTCGGGCTTTGATGTATTACTGCAACTTTCACCTGTAACTTTTGATGTGATCTTTGTATCGGCTTACGACAGGTATGCCATTAAGGCCATCAAGTTCAGCGCGCTGGATTATCTTCTGAAGCCTATTGACGTAGATGACCTTGTTCATGCTGTTAAAAAAGTAAAAGACCGGTTACAAGGCAAAAACAGCTTTTACCAGTACCAATCCGTGCTGCATAATATTCAGTCGGGATCCGGCAAAATAGAAAAGCTTGCTATCCCTTCCTTAACCGGTATTGATTTTTTTGACACCGCTGACATTATCTATTGCAGGGCCGATGGCAGTTACACTACGCTGTTTCTAAAAAACAAACAAAGCTGCTTGGTATCCAGGAATCTGAAAGATTTTGAAAATATGCTTGCAGATTCGGGATTTTGCCGGGTGCATCATTCGTTTTTGATCAACCTGCGGCATGTACAGAAATATATAAAAGGCGAAGGTGGTTATGTTATACTCACCGGCAATCACCATGTAGATATCTCCCGCCGCAAAAAAGATGAATTCCTTGCCATGCTTGATACGTTTTAAACGCGCTGTAAAAAATTTCTGCAAAAGTTTTCAGCGTTCAAATCCCTAAGCCTGAAACTTATTTGTCTTCCGTCAATTATGATTCCCACTCTCCACTTATAAAACCGCAGCCGCCAGATATGAAAGGATTATTCCTTTCGCTATCCATCCTATGTAGTTTTAAAGTGTGATTCGGCAAACCAATTCATAACCCTGTCTGCCGACAGGCAGGCATTAAAATTATTTACTATGGCAAGTTGTCAAAGCGTGACCTCAAAACTTATTCAAGTGGCAGGTAGCTTCCTGAAGCAATACCAGGAATTTAGAAAACAAGCGGCAAAAATTTATGTAAATACTATAATACCCGGCGAACCAGGCGCGCAAAAGGAACTGAACAAATTAATTGATGCAGCATTCGATCTGCAAACCGACCTCTTAAAATCTTACGGAAAAATTTCCAATGACAGCAATTGGGAAATTGGCGCCAGGGAACTGCTTATCCCTACCAAAAAAGTTGCCGGTTCATTAATTGCTACCGAAAGAACATTTACCATTGCGCCCTCACCATTTGATAAGGTTATTATAACCATCAGAAAAACCGACGGAAAAGCGGGAGCGGAAATAGCGGTTTGTGCCAAGTACAGCAGTGGCGAGCCGTTTAACAAAAAGGAAAAAGAAATCGGGAAAGGAAAAGATTCTATAGGCAACGAAGTAAGATTCGTACTGGCCGACATGGCAGAAAAATTCACCACTATCCACCTTGTACACAAGGGTTTCCCAACCGACAGGTTCAACTATTCTGTTGAAATAGAAGGTGAATTTGAAGAAGACGCCATGAAAGACCTGGCGGGGAAAGGAGCAGGAGCAGTGCGACAGCATTAGACCTCATCGGCTCTGGTTAGTGCTTTTGTTATCAATAAAAAATAATTAACATGAAAAAAATGATTATTACTACAGCCACTGTACTATTAACGGGTATACTCATTTCACTATCCGCATGCAAAAAAGATAAGAATGATGAACCAAATTCAGACTGCAAAACCTGCAAGGCATTAGGCGGATCGGATGAGCAGACCGTTGAAGAAAAAGTTTGCTCCGAGGAGGCGAAAAAAGCCTTTGCCAATCGCTGGGCGGGCAGAGAGATTATGTGTAATTAATTCACGGTTATTACAAACAACGAGGATGAAACAACTATACCTCCGGGCTGTTGCAATTCTTTTGCTATTGCATTTGCCGTTGTACCTTTTATGTCAGCCTCCTGCCAACGACGAATGTATCGGGGCCACTATAATATCAATAGTGACATTTGGATCCTCCTGCGCTGGGTCTGTTAGCGCCAGTACAGCAGGCGCTACGCGATCTGTGCCCGCTCCTTCCTGCACCAGTAGCGAGAATGATGATGATATATGGTACCAGTTTACTGCCACAACTACATCGGTAGTGCTTCGCTTCTCCAATACGATCAATATTGGCACGGGTGGCAGTGCAATTATCGGCTATGCATTATATGAAACAGCCTGTCCTGCAAACAGGAGTGCGCTGCAGTGTAATAATATCGGATCGGCGGGCGCGGGGTTTCAAATCATCGGCGGATTAACAGAGGGCAATACCTATTTTCTCCGGTTCTGGTCAACATTAACCGCGGGAAATGCGGCTACTTTTGATTTTTGCATACAGGAAGCTACCGCACCTGCCAACGATGAATGTGCAAATGCCACTGAAGTTACAACCCGGCCGGTGGGAACCATCTGCAATAGCGGAACCCCAGCCAGTACAATTGGCGCAGGTCCGTCAACACCTGCACTTTCGTGCCCGAATGATTACACTGATGATGATATCTGGTACAGCTTTGCAGCCAATACAAGCGCTATACGCATTAACTTCAGCAACGCAAGATTAGCTACTTCCACATCGGGAAACGGCGCCCTGGGATATGCCTTGTATGATGCAAACTGCGGAACTGGTGCGGCACTTAGCTGTTCCGAAAATATAGGCTCGGGCAGCGGCAGTGAACTGGTTGGCGGGTTGGTTCCCGGCAATCGTTACCTCCTCCGTTTTTTTTCGTATGCCGGCAACAGGTATATAACCTTCGACTTTTGTCTTGTTGATGTTGATCTTCCGATCAATGATGAATGTGTGAATGCCAGTGAGCTCGGCGTAAGTAACAGTTTCTGTACCACACCGCTGCTCACAAGCCTGGCCAATGCCACTACATCGCCGGGATTTGGGCCACCTGCCTGTGCAGAACTGTCGGGCAGCGAAGATGTATGGTATAAAGCAACAGTGCCTGCTTCCGGAAACCTGGTGATACAAACTTCCGTTGCTGACAACAACATTAACGATTTAATTATGGAAGCATACACAGGCAATTGCGAAAGTTTGATTTTACTGACCTGCGATGATGATGGCAATCCTGAACCGGTTATTAATTCGCTACACCCAAGAATTGAATTAACAGGAAGAACGCCGGGTGAAATTATTTTTATCCGCATACTCGGAAAAGGCAGTATCAATTTTGGACCTTTTACGATCTGTGCCTGGGATGCTTCCGTGTTAGCCGCTGTATCAGCCGGTGGCAATTGTATAGCGGGCAACACCATCACCATAAATGCCGCTAGTGGTAATCATTATATGTGGGTGCCGGTATTTGATGCATCGGGCAACATCATTGCCGAGATCAATGCAAATGGCAACGACCTGGGAACGGTCAATACTTCGCTGTTTGTTCATACAGCAGGAACCATAAGACATAATGCAATTACAGGGATATCTTACCTTGACCGTAACGTTGCCATCCGGCCCACCGGAACAGGATCAGCAAAACTGAGAATATACTTTGAGGAAAATGAATTTGCGGCTCTCCGGATCAGATACCCCTCGCTAACCCTGCAACAGCTTGACATACACAAGGATGAAGAAGTTTGCCAGGAAGGTATTCCCGCGACACCGGTATTGATTGAGCACGACAGAATTGAAAATTATAATGGTGACCATTTTATTGAATTTTCCACGGCTTCCTTTTCCAGTTTCTATATCATGCGCATATCCGGTGCATTACCCGTACAGCTTATTTCCTTTACAGCCTCCTGCAAAAACAATACGGTGGTGCTGAAATGGGCTACCGCAACAGAAACCAACAACAAGAAATTTGAAGTGGAAAAAAGCAGTGATGGTACCCTTTTCGAAAAAATCGCTGACATACCCGGCACCGGAAATTCCAACTCGGTTATAAACTATTCTTTCACAGATGAGCAAATCCTCGCCGCTACAGCTTTTTACCGCCTAAAACAGGTTGACAGCGATGGAAAATTTGAGTACAGCAAAGTGGTTCGGGCAGTATGCAACAACGATATGGGCATCAGGGTATTTCCAAACCCGGTTTCAAGCCGGCTGGAGGTAGAAATGGATAGCCGGATCAGTAAAGGGAAATTAATAATAGTTGATGCAGCAGGCAGACAAAGAATGGCCGGGGAGTTTGGTTCATTGCAAAGCGGTAAGATCATTATCAATACCAAAACGCTAGCACCGGGTATATATTTTCTGCGGTTGCAAAGCCCTGAAATATTTATGAGTACACCCGTAAAGTTTATAAAGCGCTAACAGATCTATTGAAATCCTAAAGAGACATCTTCTATGGGCGTCCCTTTATTATTTCAATAAAATAAAAACATCCATTTCCATCATTTTAAATTCCGCTCCACTTCCCCCACCACAAACACACTGCCGCACACCAGCACCAGGTCGGCTTTGTGTGCGCGGCCAAGGGCATTTTGCAAAGCGATATTCACCGAAGGAAAATGATGACCTGTTAACCCGTGTCCGGCGGCAACGGCGGCAAGCTGGTCTTCCGGCATGGCGCGGGGTGTTTGCGCTTTCGTAAAATAATACAACGCTTCTTTAGGAAACAATTGCATTACTTTATTAATCTCCTTATCCTTCACCATTCCAATTACGATATGAAGGTTATGATAATCCGTCAGCTCTAATTGTTCCGCTATCTGCCGTATGCCGTCTTCATTATGCCCTACATCTAACACTACCGTTGGCTGGCGTTGAATAACTTCCCAGCGGCCATGCAGGCCCGTTAGCTTTTTTACATTTCTCAACCCCTTACCTGCGGCTTGCTCCGGGATATGCCAGCCGGCCTTTTTTAACTGGTCTATAGCGGTAAGCGTTGTTACCAGGTTCTTTACCTGGTATATGCCTGGAAGATCGAGGATATAGTTCTGCTTATCATTGTCTGCAGCACGCACTATTTCAACCGAAAGTTCCTCTGCATGGTAGCTGTAGCTATCGGCGTACTTTTCCCTGTTCGCCCAAACCAGCGGCGCTCCTTTTTCAGCAGCTACAGCTTCAAAAACCTTTTCTGTTTGGGGCAATGTTTCTCCTACAACAACCGGTATGCCCGGCTTAATGATCCCGGCTTTTTCAAAAGCGATCTGTTCTATGCTGTTGCCCAGGATATTCATATGATCCATGCCGATATTAGTGATCACCGATAACACGGGCAGTATTACGTTCGTACTGTCTAAACGCCCGCCCAAACCGGTTTCTATAACGGCCACGTCTACCTGCTTATCAGAGAAATACTCAAATGCCATGGCTACGGTTATCTCAAAAAAGGAAGGCTCCATGGTTTCAATGAGCGGCTTTATCTTTTCAGTGAACGTTACCACAAAATCCTCCTCAATCATAACGCCATTCACCCTTATTCTTTCCCTGAAATCTTTTAGATGCGGGGAAGTATATAAACCCGTTGTATATCCCGCTGTTTGCAACACTGCCGCCAGCATATGGCTTACTGAACCTTTCCCGTTGGTTCCGGCAACGTGAATGCTTTTAAAATTGTTCTGCGGATTATTTAGTTCTTTACATAATGCAAAAGTGTTGGTAAGGTCTTTTTTAAGCGCTGCCGCACCCATGCGGCTAAACATGGGAAGCGCGCTGTAAAGAAAGTCAACGGTTGCTTTGTAATTCATAAACTATATGCTGCCGGTATGCAGGAAGCAAAAGTAAGCGGAATAATAAATGAAACGGAAATTTGTGCAATAAAGAAAGGCATACACGGCAGGGTTATCATGTGACCGTGTATACCTTTTTGAAGATATTGGGCTTCAAAAACAGGTATCTTTAGTTCGTTACTTTAAAATTGAAGATGATCGTTCCTCTTTGTTCATCCCCCGCCGCAAACTTTAATTGCCGGGCTTTGCGCAAAGCGATATCTTTCATTGCCGCATTGGATGTGGTTGATCCCCTGGGCTGGTAGGTGGCGGCTGTAACCGCTCCGGAAGCATCAACGGAAAGATCAACGGCCACTTTGGCGTTTTCGTTGAAATCGTCCTGGAATGAAGGCTGACGGATAATTTGCCGGCCTCTTAAATTACCCTGGATAGAATAACCACTGCCACTACCTCCAAAACCATCATAGTTCTTTGAATTGGGATCGCCATTGATCTTGCCTCTGTCGCCAGAGCCCGTGGTGTTTCCTTCGCTGCGGCTGTCATTCCACGAATCGGCATTGTTGCCACCCGTGCCGCTACCATCGCCCCCTTTATAAGTGGCTTTAGGTTTGGGAGGAGCAGGTTTGGGATTTTCAACGATCTGTGGTTTGGTATTGTTTTGTTTTGTTACCGTGGTATTTTCTTTGGTAGGAACATGCGTGCTTTTAGGATTAGATACTTTGGGCTTTGGCACTGTTACATCAGGCGCTTCTTCATCATTGTCGTCTGTTTCAACAGCTCTTACATCCTGAACGGGCGTATTGGCAGCTTTGGGAGGTGTGTTCACTTCCTTTTCTGCTGCAGCAGGCTCACCCGGAATGAGGGGTTGTATATCTCCCGATCCATCATCACTGTTTCCCAGGTTTACTTCCAGTCCTTCCTCAACAGGCGGAGGAATAACAACCGGCACAGACCAGGAAACCAGGAAAAAGAATAATAATAAGGCGCCGGATATCACCCCCGTGATCGTTCCGGCCTTTACATTTTTTGCTTTTTCAAAATCTGACGACATTTTCCTATAATAAATTAGTTATACAAATTTAACTATGTTATTGTTATAATTCTGTGAATTTGATGATAACATTATGGTGGAACAATATTATTATGCCACGTATGCACGAATTATTGCTATACGAATTCGTGCATACGTGGCGTATTAATCAAAATAGCAGATAATCATTATTATTTTATCATATAACAATGTTTGTTATTCAAATCTTACCTGCGCATTAGGATGCACGTAGCCCGTTGAAACAGCAATATAGCTCAGTAATAAAATGCAGAGCAGCACAGCGGCCCACCACTTCAGCACGGTAACAGGCCAGGAGGCGGAAACTGCATTGCCTGCTTCCGGCATTATAGCAGTGGTGCTTTTGCGTAAAAACAGCCCTACTATCACGAGGTTTATCCAGTATAAATGCTGTGAGCTGAATGCCGGCGTTAACCATATAGCGCTCACCACATTACTGATAATAATATACCACGCCAGGTAAACTAAAGTGAGGGTGGTTGCCTTTTTCTGAGATGACGCGCCCTGTAACGCGGGCTTATAATAATAAGTGAGGGCCAGCATACATATTAGCGACATCACCCACATAATTACCTGCCAGTTGAAAGCGAAAGCAGCCGGATCTGCAGCCTGAATGCCCTCTCCGGTTGCGGTCATTGTTTTGGTGTTTACACCTTCAATAAGATTAATGACCGGGAGCAGTATAATTAAAAACAGCCATGCCAGGGTGTTGGATATTTTATGTGATGCAATTGTTTTTGGCCATTTGCTGTTGGAAAAAATGCCATAAGCCATCCCCAGTCCGCCAAAAAAACCTATGGAATATTCCATTACATTCCACCAGTTGAATTTTATACCGGAAGTGTGTCCCATGCGCTGCAGGAAATTACCAAACCCAAAGCCAAAACCGGCGCCCAGTGCGCTGAAAAAGGCCGTACGCAGCGCATAGGTGTAACCGTTACGATACATATACCATCCCAAAGCAAGCGCGGCGCCCATACAGGCAGCCCACAATTCCGACCTCGGTGGCGTCATGAACCATTCCAACTGGAAAATAAAAAAGCCCCAAAATAAATACCCTCCCGCAAACATCTGTGTAAATACTGCCGCCCAGTCTACCTTATGTTCAGGCGTGGTTGATAAAGCCAGTGCCGTTATCCCGCCTCCCAAAAATCCGTACAATGCGCCAATGATTACCAGCATTAATAAGCCGTAGCTTACATTCAGGTAATCCGCGGCATGCCCGTAGCCAACTATTTTTCCATAGCTGATCATACCGCCTGCACCCCATGCAATGGCGCCCAGCACAACAATAACGGGTAAACGATCGTACCAGTCTTTACGGCCCGAAAGCGCTATTACGGTTAATATGCCAATGGCCGCGGCCCAGGTGGCGCCATATTCATGGCCAATTTGTCCGCGGGCAGCCCATGCGGTGCCTAATGCAAGCGCCACAGGCAGCATGCGTTTAAAAAACAATGAAGATGTATGCATCAGTAAGGGTTTAGTAATGCAGAATGGGGAATGTTTTAAACCATTCAAGTTTCAAATTTGAAATTTGAAATCTTAAATTTGAAATTGCTACCTGTCTTTTGCCGCTTTTATCAACGCGTCTTTTGTACCTATCCAGTAAGCGATGTTTTTCCGGTTCCATGTATAGCTTACCGCAATGGTATCGCCATAACTGATCACTGCGGGGTAAGAAAACTCATCTTCTTTATCGCCGCTGTCTATATCTAATATTTTCGGCCAGGTAACGCCGTTATCAAAAGATATGGCTAATGAAAGCGGGGAGCGCGATCCCCAGTTTGCCGTATCGGGGTTATACGCCAGCACTAATGTTCCATCGGGTAGTTTGGTAAGATCAATACCGCTGTTGGGATTGGGTAAACCCGATTTATAACCGGCATTCCAGGTTTTTCCCCCGTCTTCGGAATCGCTGCGGTAGATAGCGCCTTCCGAACTACGAAGCAGCATATGTACTTTATCGGGGGCAGATTCCCAAAGCGTGGGTTGTATTACGCCCTTGCCTTTGAAGTCGTTCCGGTTTAATGCAATATAAGGTGCAGCCGTCCAGCTTTTTCCCTGGTCGGTGCTGATATCTGCAAAAGCATCCCATTTCCCTTCTTCATGTGAAGCGCCCGCTATCCATAACCCTTCAGAGGTTACAATGGGCTTGTTACGCACCGGTCCCCTTCCTCCTTTATCTCCTTTCACCATTTCGGTTGCTTCAGACCATGTTTGCCCGTTATCGTCAGATGTTTTAACCCAGGTTTCCCAGGAAGGGATCTTTTTACCTACTTTAAAGTATAAAAATATTTTTCCTTCAGGCGCCTGGAAGAGTACCGGGTTCCAGTGTGCATCTTCCCGTATTTTAGCTACTTCAACAGGTTCCGACCAGCTACCGGGATTTCCCTTTACCAGCCATATCCCTACATCATCGGTTCCCTCTTTTTGTCCGCCAAACCACGCGGCCATAAATTCTCCGTTTTGCAAATGCAGGATGGTAGATGCATGGCACTCCGCGAAAGGAGCCGGAGTGGTAAAAAAATAACCCTTTACAAAAGAAGTATCACCGGCAGGCATATCTTTGTTTTCGGTTTCTGTATGCTGTTGCGGCCCGGAGCAGGAACACAAAATACCAATACACAAAGCGGCTAGTAATCTATAATACATGTCGGATTTAGATTTGAGGTTAGGAATTATAATTTATGGTTTGTGGTTTATGGTTTGTAGTTTATGGTTGCATTTCGCTTCGAATTTTGGATTTTCTTCTTCGGATTTGTATTTGAATTTATTTGTTATTTGTAATTTGGTTCTTGGTGCTTTGTATTTTATTCCTCAGGCCACATCTTCATACGCCACTTCCTTTATGTCTAATTTTTCGTACCACGTTTTAAGCGTATCTAAGATGGAATGCAAAACGGCTTTTTCTTTGGGCGTAGGCTCCAGCGCATGGGCTCTGCTGATGCCGTGAATAGGCAAGCCTCTTAAATGCAGGAAAAATTTAGCGCTCATAGGATAAGCCACATGGATCAACGGATCTACCCGTGCCAATTCACGCTGCAGCCATGCTACTTCTTCCTGCTTAGACGGGTCATTAACATGCTCACATAACCAAACCAGCACCTCCGGGTAAAAATTACCCGCTATGGCCGACAGCCCTGCTGCACCTGCTTTCATGGAAGAAACGCCATTGGGAGTATGCGCATCGAAAAACTGCATAGGCGTACCTTTGATCACCTCCAGCTTTGCCTTTACCTGCGCTTCATCACAGCAGGTATCTTTATGATAAAACATGCGGTTGGTTGACACGAGTGTTTTTAACACTTCCGGCGTTACCACTCTTTTATATGGCGCGGGGCATTCATATAATCCCAGGCGGATATTGCCCGTTAATGACAGCATTTTATCGAACCGTTGCAGCAAAATATCATCTCCTTCATCTATCGCCGCATAATGCCCTGTAATAAGCACTACAGAATCAATACCGGTATCAAATATTTTTTTAGTGAACTCCGCTTTATCTTCTATCGTTAAGCCAAACGAGCCCGTAGCCACCACGGGAACACGGCCGTTAACATGCTCCACCACGGCCCGGGTAAGCGCCAGGCGCTCATCATCGCTGATACTGTACATTTCACTGGAAAGGCAATTGGCGAATAATCCTTTTACGCCCGCGGCAAGATAAAAATCTACCAATACCTTCACCATATCAAAATCCAGTTTCGCCTCTGGTGTAAAAGGCGTTATCATTACAGGAACAAATTTCTTTGACATAAATTTGCTTTGGTTTTTTCAAATACTTGTTGAATAATATAAATCTGCAAAACAGGTATAAAAGAAAGCAGTTCCCTGCTACCTGCTTTTATTGCTTCTCCGCTATAAATACTGTAATGTATAGAGCCTTTACCTGTAGGCTCATACTCATCTCCCTTTCACTTTCGTTAATAACAGACCTACCAGGAATATGGTTAAAGTGCCTACTACTACGATCATGTTCACGTGGAACGGGCTTTTAAGATGCTCCCATTGTTCGGGGAAATACTTGGATAGCGACATCCATAAAATAACTAAAATGCCAACGATTGTTCCCGTAACGGCTTCCGCATTTCGGGCTTTTTTTGCGATCATACCTAATAAAAACAAGCCCAGCATACCGCCAGACAAAATACCGGCCAGCTCCCACCACATATCCAAAATGCTTTTTACACCAATTAATGCGATACCGAATACGATGGATAATATACCGGTAAAAGCAGTAACGGTATAAAGAATGATCATTTCTTTTTTAGGCCCCGGATTGGGGTTGATATACCGCTGGTAGATATCCTTTAAAAATACAGTAGCCGAGCTGTTCATCCCGCTGCTTATGGTACTCATTGCGGCGCTCAGGATAGCGGCAATGATCAATCCCACCAATCCCTTGGGCACTTTCAGCACCATAAAATAAGGCAATATTTTATCTCCGTAATCAGCCGGTGTGAGGGTATTGATATCTACATTTTTTTCGGCGGCCACCTGTTGCTTTACCACATCCAGTAATTCGGGATGCTGGCTGAAATACGCATACAATGCCGTGCCTATAATAAAAAACAGCAGCGATACGGGAAGGTACCAGTATACACAGAGCCAAACGCTTCTTGCTGCTTCTTTTTGACTGCGCGCGGTATGGTAACGCTGCACATAGTTCTGATCCATACCAAAATTATTCAGGTTGATAAAAAAACCATACAAAAAAACAACCCAGAAAGTGGAAGAGCTAAAATCCGTAAGAGAAAAGCTGCCCAAACCAAACTTTTCATCCGCCACACCGATCCTGTATATCTCTCCTACGCCTCCTTTCATTTCGTATAGTATAATACCCAGCACAATTAAAGCGCCCACTGTTTTAATGATCCCCTGTACCACTTCCGTCCATATCACGGCTTCCATTCCTCCCAATACGGTATAGATGATAATGCAAACTCCGGTAACCACCATAATGGTTTTCATATCAACACCGGTTAGCGCCTGCAGCGTGAGGGCGATACCAAAAAAGATAGAGCCCATGCGGGCCAACTGGGTAAGTATAAAACAAACCATAGCATAGGTTCGGGCCCATGCGCCAAATCTCTTTTCAAGGTGTGTATAGGCGCTCACTTCGCCGTGGGTACGGTAAAAGGGCACAAAAAACCGGGTGGCAAAATATGCTGCAAAAGGCATAGACAAACTAAATACAAGCGAATTCCAGTTACTGCCAAAGGCTTTGCCCGGAACACCCAGAAAGGTATTGCTGCTTAAAAAAGTAGCATATAGTGATATTCCCAGCGCCCAACCCGGTATAGTACCCGAAGCTGTAGTAAATTGTTTGGTGTTTTTGTTTTTCCTTGAAAAATATACACCAACCAGTACCATACTGAGGAGATATACCAGGATTACTATCAGATCAATCAGGGGTAAGTGCTGCATGTTTCAGATCAGTGCGTTTAGTTGCGGGTTTCGGTCAAAGATTATTCAAATTTAAAAAGCGGCCAATGTTAATTGTTATAAAAAGAATAGCACAAATTATTATTGCCCTCTAAATTAATCCTACTTTTAAACCTTCTAAAATTGTCTGAATATAGTGAATATTGCAATAAAACAAGCGGCACGCAGCATGGAAGCAACGGCTCAAACGCACTGGGTTTTACCTGCACGTTTAAGAAGCAAATTAGATGATCATCCCATCGGAAAAAACCTGTACATTACCGAAATAGCTTTTTACCCGGAACAAAGCACTCTTGAAAAAGAGGTAATGAAAAACAATCCCGATCATGTATTGATTTATTGCGTAAGCGGCATTGGGTGGTATAAGGTTAATAATAAAAAACTATCACTGAAAGCCAATCATTTTGCCCTGCTGCCCCGGAAAACCTATTTCCAGTTGGGTGTGGAGCCTTCGGATCAATGGAGCCTCTATTTTGTAAAATTTAACGGGGCCATTGGCGAGGCTATGTATACTTACCTGCTGCGGGATAAAAATAATAAAAATCAAACTACCCCGCCATTAGTAGGACGGATAGCACAATTCCAGGACATTATGCACCATCTTGACCTGATGGACAATATGGAAAACCTGCTATACGCCAATTTCCGGTTCTATAGCTTTCTCGGCACTTTCCGGCTCACGGTTTTCAACTATATGAAAAAGGGAGTGGATAATATTATTGAGCGCTGTATTCTTATTATGAAGCAGCATCTTCATAAAAATCTTACCCTTGATGAGCTGGCCAAAGAAGCCTGTGTATCTGCCTCCTATCTTTCGGCCCTGTTCCGGCAAAAAACACATTACTCCCCCATCCAGCTTTTCACTTCGCTGAAAATACAAAGGGCCAGTCAGATGCTGCGGTCAACAAAAACACCCATCAAGCAGATCGCTGAAGAAATGGGTTACACCGACCAATACAGCTTTTCCAGATCATTCAAACAGATCATGGGCACTTCACCCAAGCAGTTTAGAGAAAATAAATAGGTTGCAGGTTGCAGGGAATATCCGTTGTGGCAATTAGCAATCAAATTTTGCATCAGGTGGTGTCTGCTAATGACAGGCTATGTACTCTTCTTTTCACTTCTCTCACCTCCCTTTTGGTTGCCTTTCCCTTCGGGCTTCAGGTTTACGCACTTCGGATTTCGGATTTTCTTCTTCGGATTTGGTATTTGAATTTATTTGTGATTTGTGATTTGGTTCTTGGCGCTTTCCTTCTCATACTTAACTTTGCCGCATGGAACAATTTTTAAAGGAACTGTTCGCTGGTCAGTCCTATAATGAGAAAAGCTTTTTTCTTATTGCCGGCCCCTGCGTTGTAGAAAGCGAGGAACTGGTAATGGAAGTAGCGGAAAAAGTATCCGGCATTTGCAAAAACCTCGGCATTCCTTACATTTTTAAAGCCTCTTACCGGAAAGCCAACCGCACCAGCGCTTCTTCGTTTACGGGTATAGGTGATAATAACGCGCTGGCGCTGGTGAAGAAAA
Source organism: Agriterribacter sp. (assembly GCF_035445465.1). Taxonomy (NCBI): domain Bacteria; kingdom Pseudomonadati; phylum Bacteroidota; class Chitinophagia; order Chitinophagales; family Chitinophagaceae; genus Agriterribacter; species Agriterribacter sp. The sequence continues at coordinate 4,144 of NZ_DAOMQT010000035.1, read as the reverse complement.
CGGGTGAAAAATTCGGACTGCCTACTACCTCCGATATACATGCCCACGATGAAGCGGCGCCTGCTGCACAATACATAGATGTGCTGCAGATCCCTGCTTTTTTATGCCGCCAAACCGATCTGCTGGTGGCAGCAGCGGAAACAGGCAGGGTGGTGAATGTAAAAAAGGGACAGTTTTTAAGCGGCCCCGCTATGCAATTTGCTGTAGAAAAAATAAGGAAGGCGGGAAACAATAAAATTATACTAACGGAAAGGGGTACCACTTTCGGCTACCAGGACCTGGTAGTGGATTACCGCAATATTCCCTGGATGCAGGCACACGGCGTACCAGTGGTTATGGATTGCACCCATTCGCTGCAACAGCCCAATCAAACCAGCGGTGTTACTGGAGGCAATCCTCAACTCATAGCTACTATTGCAAAAGCAGCTATAGCAACCGGCGCTGAGGGATTATTTATAGAAACCCATCCCAACCCGGCCATCGCCAAAAGCGACGGCGCCAATATGCTGAAGTTAGATCTACTGGAACCGCTTTTACAAAAATTGCTGAAGATAAAAGAGGCGGTGTAGGGAGTTCCAGGTTTCAGATTACAGGGAAGATTATTATTGGAACTAAACTTATCCTGTGACTTATACCTTACACCTTACACCTTATACCCTATACCTGTATCCTGCAACTTGTGACTTGCAACCTGTAACCAAACATAAACTTCCAAACTACAAACCACAAACTTTCTGCTATCACTGGTCCTCCGGTTTCTTACAGCAGGTAGGCAACGCTTTATAGGAATCCTCATTGGCTTTTACATCCCCTGCATCATAACCTGCGTTGGCGATCCCTGTTTTTACATTTTCAATGTTCGTTCTGTCGGGAAGATAGGTTATCGTTGTTTCCTTACGCTTATAATTTACATTCACTTTGGCAATGCCATCCTCATGCTTCATATAGTTTTCTATATTCTTTTTGCACTGTTCACATTGTACGGTAGGAGTAGCAATTTTAACCGTTACAGGCTTCTTGGGCTGCGCCACGGCAGACCATGCCACACCACAAATTAAGGTAACAAGCAGCGCAAATTTTTTCATGGTAAGATTTTTTATGATTAAAGAAGTTATTTATGCCGGAATTATTTCTGAAAAGGTAGCGCTTTATTGTAAAAGAAATTGTTAATGCATATTACATCTTCACATTTGCCACATTTTACCAGCGGTCTGACGCTCCTCTCATCGCGTACCGGCCGCCTGTTTCCTCATTCCCACATTTCTCACATTCTCATATTTCCCACATCCCTTAACCCTCCCAATTCGCCGGATCCTGCCGCCAGCTTAATAATGTGGCTTCTTCAGCTGCACCTATTATTCCTTTTTCCAGCGCGAGGGTTATCAGCGTTTGATAGTTGGTTAACGATTTAAGCACCACACCGGCTTCTGCAAAAGCCTGCACCGCCACATCAAATCCATAAGTAAAAATAGAAACCATACCTTCTACTTCAAGCCCCTGCTCTTTAAGCACGCTGCATACCTGCAGACTGCTTTTACCGGTAGAAATCAGGTCTTCCACCACCACCACTCTTTTACCGGGTTCAACATAACCTTCTACCTGGTTGCCTAATCCGTGCTCTTTAGGCCTGGGGCGAACATATATATACGGCAGCTTTAGCTGGTCGGCAGCCATAGCACCCCATGCAATACCGGCAGTAGCCACGCCGGCCAGCATATCGGCGTCAGGAAAGCTTTCGAATATGACATTACAGAGCTCCGATTTCACAAAGTCGCGGATATAGGGAAAAGACAGTGTTTTGCGGTTATCGCAATAAATAGGACTTTTCCAGCCCGATGCCCATGTAAATGGTTGTTGCGGATTCAGCCGGATAGCATTAATTTGTAAAAGCTTTTCAGCTACTGCTTTTTCGTTTGTCATGGCGCGAAAATAATAAAAATTGAATGGTATGGTTCTGAAAATATACTTTGGCGATAAGCCCGTTTTTATTTGTGATGAGATAACCCCTGCTATAGAAATATACAGGCATCACCCGGATACCATTTTTATAGATGAAATGTCAAATCCAGCCGTTAATGCATTATTGCATGAAATAGCAAAGCCGGGGTTTCACGCAGGCATACTTTTTACTGCAAATATGGAACAATCAAAAAAAATGTTCCGCAAGCATTTTACGGTGATACAGGCCGCCGGGGGTTTGATAGAAAATGAAAAGAACGAAATACTGATGATTTACAGGAGAGGGAAATGGGACCTTCCTAAAGGCAAATTAGATGAAGGAGAAACGCTGGAGGAATGCGCGGTGAGGGAAGTAAAGGAAGAAACCGGGCTACAAAAAGTGCAGCTCAAAAAATTCATACTAATCACCTTCCATACCTATACTGAATTTGGCAGGCATATATTAAAAGAATCGCACTGGTACAGCATGAAAGCCGCGTCATCGCAGGCCCTGAAGCCTCAAACAGAAGAAGATATACAGCAGATTGAATGGGTAAAGCCCGCTGCACTGGGCGAAAAGCTAAGCAATACTTTTCCATCTATTAAAGATGTGATGGAGATTTTCGTCCCGCCTGGGTCTTCGCCGGGTGAGTGAGAAGCGTGAGACTCCAGCGAATCGTTCAGCGCCAGGGTTTCATAGCTGGCCCACAACGGCTGGTGATGAAAACCCCGGCGCGAATCAAATTAGGGTTGCATATCAAATAAAAATAGCTCTATATTAGTGTACGTTAACTGAACTCTTAACCCAAGATACTTCAACGTGACTAAAGTAGAAAATTATTTCGGAAACAATAAGGAGACATATGCTGTGGTTTTTAGCTTTCTGGCTCTCTCACTCAGTATTGGTAGTTTTTACCAAAGTTGTAAAAATATAGAATACGTAAAGAAGCAATTTGAATATAGCCAACTTGCAGGTTGGCAGTTCGAAAGACTATATTCAAGCAATAATGTTGACCTTGTTTCACTTACTCTAAAAAGCCGATTAACTGAAATTACTGTAAAAAGAATGGTAGTGTTTCCGCCGTCTGATTTTAAAGAAAATGATTCTTTTGAAATTATTGGAGATACTTGGGTTACCTATGCTTTCTTAACAAAACTAAACAAAACAATCTCTTCTTACTATAACATCCCAGAGTTGAACCCATATATGAACTATAGTCGGATGACAAGGTATCCGGTTGCTGTCAAAATCGAGTATTGGCAAAACAACGAAAGTAAAATTTCTACGTGCTTGTTTATGCTTCACTTAAGGATTTTCAACAAAGAAAAAATAAAAGTTTTTAATATTGAACCTATCAGCGTTCTTGAATCCTTAGATGACAAAGCTATTGTAGCACGAGTTGATGAATTGAATAAAAATGCTGGTATATTGGCAGATATACTCTCGATTAAATCATATCCTGATATTTATAATGAAGCAGGAATTATCCTTGAACTATCAAGAGTTGGGGTGGCGCATCGGATCAGGGTATTAGACAAAGATTTGAAGTTTGAGAGGATTGATACAGCATATTTTCCCAAATTTACAACTGACTTTGCAAAAAGAGACAGTTTAATTGCTGCTTTAAATTTACTTACAAATAATTTGAATATTTTTTCGGAAAGAATAAAGAACAGTATCATAAACGCATCTGACTTTATTGAAACTCATCCTCTTATAGAAGATTCCGAGGATGTAAATTCATATGTGATTAACAGCAGTTGGCGGTCAAAAAGAACATATTATGGATGGCTTAAAATCGTTTGGGAGTTACAGAAGCTCTTTTGTTTTGAACTTGATAGTAAATATAAACTTACCAATTGCGATACTTCCGCTTTAGATCGAAGTTATAAAGAGTATATAAAGTCATTAAACATAACTGAAATCAAGTAACGTTTACCCTCTCCACTCTCACCTTCTGGCGCAGGTAGCCGTGGTGTTGTGTAATAGCCAACCTGATGCCTGAGCGTTACTTGTTTTGCAATAATGATAGATATAAGTTTATAGCCGGGCTCATACGCTACTTGCTTAAGAAATATTAAGATAAGTAGAAACACGGCAACAGGTCTGGCCCGGCACAAAGCAATGCTACCAAACCTGCGCCAGTGTGGTATATAAAAAACTAACCAAAGGTCTGGATGATGTTGTCAATTACGAAATACAGCT